>NZ_DGMH01000065.1:112879-117265 GCF_002388305.1 Sulfitobacter sp. UBA4523 | reverse complement strand
CGCTAATGCAGGATCGGCGGCTTTGACGGGTCAGAGCCGGGGGCCTCCATCCGCGGGGTTTTTTCCAACGGGTCCATCTGGGGCAGATCAAAACGCAGCCCGACTTTCGACAGTTTTTCAACCGTCGGATCAGAGGGCGCGAAGAAGCCCACATCCATCGCCCCCGCATCGATACCCGAGAATGTCAGCGCCTCGGAGGCGGCACGAACCAGCGCGTCTTGCGCGCGCGGGATGGCCCCGACAAAGCCCAGCAGATGCCCGCGCCCGCCGCCGGTGTATTCAACCCCGACCAGCCACGCCCCTGCCGCCATGCCTGTGGCGGTCGCCAGCTTGGCATCAATCGCGGCAATCAGCGTTTCGGGCAGGCCCTTGGGCGGCAGAACACGGTCGATGCGCGCCTCGACCTCTCCGGCTTCATGGGCGAGTGTGTCGCGCAGCCAAGCCACGGCGCTGTCGGGCAGCAGGATCGCCGAAGGGGCGACATCCAGGTTCACCGCCATGCCAAGCGGTTGGCCATCCAGCATCCCCGCAATCGCGCGCCCGGACAGCGCCACATAGGGCGCGGGCTGCCCGACATAGGCCGCAAGCCGTTCGATCCGGTCAAAGACCAGCACATAGGCATCCTCAAGCAGGACAGGGCTGACCTGATCGGCGTCCGGTTCGGCTTCGAGCAACAGGAAAAGTTCCACATCGGCCATGCGTTCATAGAACCGCAGGCGGGCAGCGTCATCGCTTTCATCGGCCATCATGGCGGCATGGGCGATGTCCAGGGGCGTCGCTTCAGTCATCCAGTACATTCCTTACAGCAGCGCGGAGCCGGGGAAGCACGTCCTCCTCGAACCACGGATTTTTCTTGAGCCAACCGGTATTGCGCCACGAGGGATGAGGCAAGGCAAAGACGCCCTTCGGGTGGTTTTGCCAATCGGCGACGGCGCGGGTGACTGTGGTGAACCCGGGCAGGTGATAGCGCATGGCATAGGCCCCGATCAACACGGTCAGCCGGACATCGGGCACGGTATCCAGCGCCCGGGCCCGCCATGTTTTCGCACAGATCGGCGGAGGCGGCAGATCGCTGCCCTTGGCATCATAGCCTGGAAAGCAAAAGGCCATGGGGATGATCGCCACGCGGCTGCGGTCATAAAAGGTCGTCTCGTCCACGCCCAGCCAGTCGCGCAGCCGCTTGCCAGAGGCATCCCAGAAGGGGGTGTTTGCCTCGTGCACTTTCAACCCCGGCGCTTGCGAGGCGATCAGCAGCCGCGCGCCCGGTTGGAACCAGACCACCGGATTGGGCCGGTGCCCCGTCGCCGTAGCCGCAAAGCGGTCGGCGCAGAGGGTGCATTGGCTGAGTTCGGGGCGGATGTCGGTCATGGGGGTAGACCTAAGCGGTGGCGCGCCGGTTTCAAAGGGGGCGGTGACGCGGTGGTGTCCAGCGCTCATTTCGAGACATTTCGAAATGAGCTTGACGCGGCCAGTCATTTCTATATTTCTAAAAACATGAAAATGAATCCCGCCTCCCCCCATGATCTCGCCTTGGCTGCTGCGCGCTTTGCCGCGCTCGGGTCAGAGCAACGTTTGCAAGTTCTCCGTTTGCTGGTGCGCGCAGGCCCTGACGGGCTGACCATCGGCACGCTGGGTGTTCGCGCGGGCATCACCGGGTCGACGCTGACCCATCATCTGAAACTGCTTGTAGCCGCAGGGCTGGTGCGCCAACAGCGTCAGGGGCGCAGCACCATCTGCGCGGCGGTATCCCATGACGCAGTACAGGATCTGTCCGAGTTCCTGATGACAGAGTGTTGCGCCGACGCCGCGGTCCCCTGCCCTGATCATCCCCACGGTTAACACCACAGATAGCGAAAGTCCCCCCATGTCACACGGTCACCATCATCACGTCGATCCCGACAGCGGCGACGGCAAGATTGCCCTCGCGGTGGCGATCAACCTCGGTCTCACGGTCGCGCAGGTCATCGGCGGGATCGTCGCGGGCAGTCTGTCGCTGATCGCCGATGCGCTGCATAACTTCAGCGACGCCATCGCGCTGATCATCGCCTTTGCCGCACGCAAGATCGCCCGCCGTCCGGCCAATGCAGATATGACCTTTGGTTACGGCCGGATCGAGGCGGTGGCGGCGCTGATCAACTATACCACCTTGATCGTGATCGGCCTGTATCTGGTCTATGAGGCCGCGATGCGCTTTGCCAATCCCGAACCCGTGGCGGGCTGGATCGTGGTGATCGTCGCCGGCTTCGCCTTGCTGGTGGATCTGGGCACCGCCGCGTTGACCTTTCGCGCATCCAAATCCAGCGTGAACATCCGCGCGGCCTTTTTGCACAATGTGGCCGATGCCTTGGGCTCGGTTGCCGTGATTGTGGCGGGGGCGCTGATGATCCTGTTCGGCTGGGCTTGGGTGGACCCATTGGCCACGCTGCTGATTGCCGGATACATCCTTTGGCAATCCGCGACCGAACTGCCGCAGGTGGCACGGATCCTGATGCTTGCCTCGCCCGATGCGCTGCGCACCGAAGACGTGATCGCGGCACTGCGCGACCAGCCTGGCGTTACAGACATCCATCATGTGCACCTGTGGCTGATGGAGGAACACGGCGCGGCCTTTGACGCCCATATCGTCGCCGCACAAGGCACCGACCCAAGCGCCCTGCGCCACGCCTTGAAATCCTATCTGAAGTCCGAGTTCGATCTGAACCACGTCACGCTCGAGCTTGAGACCCAGGATTCCCATTGCCACGACGCCAAGGTGATCGGTCACTAACACCCGCACCCCTCGACCTTTCGTATAGCGCGCTTTGCAAACCATCGCCGATGGGACTCCCTTCGGGCGCGTGGGTCGTTTTGGCTCCTTGTAAATTCGGCCCCAACTACGACATAATATAGTCAAAATAGAGGGCTAGACACCGCCCAAGGCTCGGGAAACAGGGCGCGACATACCCGCAACAGCACCAATCGGAGCAGGCATGCTGGAATTCGACAACGTCTCCAAGTCCTTTTGGACTGGCACGCAACACAAGGTCATTCTCGACCATGTGTCATTTCGTGTGGATTTGGGTCATTCCCTTGGCATCCTCGCCCCGAACGGCACCGGCAAGACGACCCTTATCAATATGATGGCGGGGCTGGAAAAGCCGGACGAAGGTGAAATCAGACGCGGCTGCAACATCAGCTTCCCGCTGGGGTTCATGGGCGGTGTCGTCAACAAGGTTTCCGCGGTAGAGAATGCCCGCTATATTGCCCGTCTCTATGGGCTGGACCCTGACTACGTCGAAAGCTTTTGTCGCTGGCTGTGTGGGTTGGGGGAATATTTTGACCAGCCCGTCGGGACATATTCGGCCGGGATGAAATCACGGTTTTCGTTTTCACTGCTGCTTGCGCTTGATTTCGACATCTATTTGATCGACGAAGGCATGCCGAGCACCACAGATGTGGAGTTCAACCGCAAGGCGGGCGAAATTCTGCAAGAACGGCTGCGCACGACGACGATCATCATCGTTTCGCACCAAGCCGAGACGTTGGAACAATTCGCGCGGTCCGCTGCTGTCTTGCTTGGCGGAAAGCTACATATCTTCGACACCTTGGAAGAGGCCAAACAGCTTTATGACTACGAAACCCAAGGCTAGAAAATTCCGCATCAAACGTGCGACCCCTGCTGCGGCCCCCAAGGGGAACGATGCGGTCGAACGTGATGCCCCCGCGTCAGCCACGCCAAAGCCGCAGGCCCCTGACGCGCCACGCGCAGCGGCTGCATCGCGCGGCGAAGCACCGAGAGCTGCAGCGCCCAGCCAAGCTGCTGCTGCCTCCGCTGCGCGCCCGCCCTCGCCCTCCGACGCCCGCAGCGGCGAGGTGTCATCAGCGACCGAAGTCAGCGGAGAGCAGGACATCGACGCGATCCGCCGCGAAGGGCTGACCGGCCGCCAGTTGCGCATGGCCCGTCGCGTGGCGCAAAAACACGGGCTTGCCCCGACCTCTGACTTCGATGCGGTGCGGTTGCTGCGCGCCGAAGGTATCGACCCGTTCCAACGCTCCAACATGCTGGAACTGGTCGTTCCTCAGGACAAGCAATCCACCGGGACGGCATTGCAGAAAGGGCGCATCCAGCTTCCCCAGACAGTCCCTGCCGGGGGGCGCAATCTGCCCTCGACCGACGTTAATCCGATGGAACGCCGCATGCGCGAGATCTCGGACATCCAGCGCGACATCACCAGGCGCCGCCGCCGCAAAATGGCGTTGCTTATGGTGCGTCTGGCGTTCTTTGTCGGGCTGCCCACAATCATGGGCGGGTATTATTTCTACAACATCGCCACGCCGATGTATGCGACAGACAGCCAGTTCCTGATTATCCAGAACGAAGGCACAGGCGGGCTTGGCCCCCTAGGC
>NZ_DGMH01000065.1:102314-112743 GCF_002388305.1 Sulfitobacter sp. UBA4523 | reverse complement strand
TTGGCCCCCTAGGCGGGCTGCTGCCGACGCAATTTGCCAACTCCGCCGATAGTATCGCGACACAAAGCTACCTTCAGTCAAAAGACGCGATGCTGCGGCTGGACCGAGATGTCGGCTTTATGAAGCATTTCTCGGACCCCGCGATCGACCCGATCCAGCGGATGAACCCTGACGCGTCGAACGAGGAAGCGTATAAATACTATAAGGACAACGTCAAAATCGGATACGATCCGACCGAAGGCATGATCCGCATGGAGGTGATTGCCGCCGATCCCGAGGTCGCGAAAGACTTTTCCGAACACCTGCTGCAATATGCCGAAGAACGCGTGAACGCCCTGTCGCAACAAAAGCGCGAAGACGGCATGCGCGATGCCCGCGAAGCCTTTGAGCAGACGGTCGCCAAACGCCGCGCGGCGCAGGAAGCGCTGATCAAGCTGCAGGTCGACAACGGGGTGGACCCGCAGGCGGTGATCGCATCGATCCGCGGGCAGATCACCAATTATGAAACCTTGCTGCTGGAAAAAGAGCTTGAGCTTGCCGCCCTGCTCGACAACCCGCGCCCGAACCGCGCCAAGGTGGACGGTGCCCAAGGCGACGTGCGCCGGCTCAGTGCGCAACTGGACAAGCTGAACGAACGCATGAACAGCGCGACCGAGGGCACCAACTCGCTTGCGCAACAAGCGGTCAGCTTGCAACTGGCGCAGGCCGATCTGGCCGCGGCAGATGCCGCCTTGCAGGCGTCCCAGACCCAGATGGAACAAGCCCGAACAGAGGCCAGCCGTCAGGTGCGCTACCTTACTGTCGCGGTGCGTCCGGTGGCCTCGCAGGCCCCGTCCTATCCACGCAAGTTCGAGAACACGATTTTGACATTCCTGATCTTTGCGGGCATCTACCTCATGCTATCGCTGACCTCCTCCATTCTGAAAGAACAGGTAACAAAATGACCCAAGTCACCGTTGGAAATGTCGTCATCGGGAATGATCGCCCGCTGACGGTGATCGCAGGCCCCTGCCAGCTGGAAAGCGAAACCCACGCCCAGATGATCGCCGGCCAGATGAAAGAGGCATGCGATGCCGTGGGCGCCCAGTTCGTGTTCAAGGCAAGCTATGATAAAGCCAACCGCACCTCCCTTGGCGGCAAACGCGGGCTTGGCATCGACGAAGGTCTGGCTGTGCTGCAATCGGTGGGCAAATCCATCGGCGTGCCCGTCCTGACCGACGTGCATACCGAAGCGCAATGCGCCATCGCGGCCGAGGCTGTCGACATCCTGCAAATCCCCGCCTTCCTGTGCCGCCAGACCGATATGTTGCTGGCCGCGGGCAATACGGGCAAGGTCGTGAACGTCAAAAAGGGTCAGTTTCTGGCTCCGTGGGATATGCCCAACGTCGTCGCCAAGATCGAATCCACCGGCAACAAACGCATCCTGCTAACCGAGCGTGGCACCTCCTTTGGCTACAACACGCTGGTCGCTGACATGCGCAGCCTGCCGCAGATGGCGCAAACCGGATACCCTGTCGTGATGGACGCGACCCATTCAGTCCAGCAGCCCGGCGGGCAAGGTGGCTCCAGCGGCGGACAGCGCGAGTTCGCCCCCGTCATGGCCCGTGCAGCGGTCGCGATTGGCGTGGGCGCGGTCTTTATCGAGACCCACGAAGACCCGGACAACGCACCGTCGGACGGGCCGAACATGATCTATCTGGATCAGATGCCTGCGCTGGTTGCGTCGTTGATGAAATTCGACGCGCTGGCCAAGGAATACCCCCTCACCTTCTAAGGGGCCATCCTGCCAATACTAGACCTTCGCGGCGTTTCCGAATGCCGCGATCAGCCCTGCGTCCTTTACACCCGGCGCGCTTTCCACACCGGAAGAGACATCTACCTGCCGTGCGCCGGTCATACGGGCGGCCTGAGCCACATTGTCAGGGGTCAGCCCCCCCGCCAGCATCCACGGCTTGTCCCATGTGCGATCTGCGATCAGACGCCAGTCAAACGACAATCCATTGCCACCGGGCAGCGCTGCCCCTTTGGGCGGCTTCGCGTCGATCAGGATCTGGTCCGCCACGGGCATATAGGCATCAATCTGTGGCAGGTCATCTGCATCGGCCACACCGACTGCCTTCATCACCGGCAGCCCATAGCGCGCCTTGACCTCGGCGACACGCTCGGGCGTTTCCTTGCCGTGTAGCTGCAGCATATCAATAGGCACAGCCGCCGTCAGCGCATCCAGAAAGGCGTCATCCGCGTTGACCGTCAACGCGACCTTACACAGCCCCATTGGCACCTCTATGGCCAGTTCAGCGGCTTGATCAATCGTGACGTGCCGAGGGGATTTTTCAAAGAAAACAAAGCCGACATAGCGCGCACCGGCCGCAGCGGCCGCCGCAATATCCTGCGTGCTGCGCAAGCCGCAGAATTTCACGTGCAAATTTTGGGTCATCGGATACTTCCTGCGCTAAGGGGCGTAGGCCCGCTTAGCTTGCTTGATCCAGCAGCGCCAGAACCTCGTCCTGGTCCTGATATTTCTCGCCCTTCAGGCGTGCCACTTCACGTTCCAGCCGGCGCATTTCGCGGGCCTGACGTGCGGCTTCGGCACGCTGGCCGTATTCGCGGATCCATTCCCAGACGAAACCCACCAGCAGACCGGCGATGATGCTACCCAGAATGACAATAAACAGCGGCACCTGAATTTCAGGGTTCAACGCGAACCAGCCCGATACCTCGGTCGGTAGCAACTTCAGCGACACCATAGACCGGTTGGCCAAGGCAACCGCGATCAGTGCAATGGCGAAGATTGCGATGCAGAGGTAGCGAACATAACGCATTAGGAATTCCCGTTTAAACGATCTCTAAGCAGTTTACCGGTCTTGAAGAACGGCACGTGCTTTTCTTCTACATGAACCGTTTCCCCAGTGCGAGGGTTCCGGCCCACACGGGCGTCACGTTTTTTCACTGAAAAGGCACCAAAGCCGCGCAGCTCTACGCGATCACCGTCGGACATCGCGCCGGTGATCTCTTCGAAGATGGTATTTACGATCCGTTCCACGTCGCGCTGATAGAGATGGGGATTGTCGTCGGCAATCTTCTGGATCAGTTCTGACCGGATCATTTAACGTCCTCCGAGGTGCGCAATTAATGTCTTAACTAGATGGGACTATAGCAAACCAAACGCGTTCGTGAAGTCATGCATATTTCTATTATTGCGATTAAGTAGCGGGAAGTCGCTGTTTTCCAGACATTTTTTAGTCACATTTCACGCAACCACCCGGAACAGCGCTGCCAGCCGCCCTTCCCTGCCCCTCGCCACAGATTGCGATTCGCAACGAAAAAGGGCCCCGCAGTCTGCACTGCGAGGCCCCTGATCTGTGCAACAAGCGCTAAGGCTTATTCGTCGCCTTTCAGAGCGGCACCCAGGATATCACCCAAGGATGCGCCGGAGTCAGAGGAGCCATACTGCTCGACTGCTTCTTTCTCTTCTGCGATTTCGCGTGCTTTGATCGACACGCCCAGACGGTGCGCTTTCGCGTCAACGTTGGTGATGCGTACGTCAACCTTGTCACCGACCGAGAAACGCTCGGGGCGCTGTTCGGCACGGTCACGCGACAGATCGGAGCGACGGATGAAGGCTTTCATGCCTTCGTATTCGACTTCGATGCCACCGTCTTCGATGGAGGTCACGGTCACAGTCACAACGGAACCGCGCTTCACGCCGCCCACTGCTTCTGCGAACTTGTCGCCGCCCACACCTTTGATCGACAGGCTGATGCGTTCTTTTTCCACATCAACTTCGGAAACAACGGCTTGAACCGTGTCACCTTTGCGGTAGTCCTGGATCGCTTCTTCGCCGCGCTGGTCCCAGCTCAGGTCAGAGAGGTGAACCATGCCGTCGATGTCGCCTGGCAGGCCAACAAACAGACCGAATTCGGTGATGTTTTTGACTTCGCCTTCAACTTCGGTGCCTTCTGGGTGTGTTTCAGCAAACACTTCCCATGGGTTGCGCATGGTCTGTTTCAGACCAAGGGAAACGCGACGCTTGGCGCCATCGATTTCCAGAACCATGACTTCGACTTCTTGGCTGGTGGAAACGATCTTGCCGGGGTGTACGTTCTTCTTTGTCCAGGACATTTCGGAAACGTGAACCAGACCTTCAACGCCTGGCTCCAGCTCAACAAATGCACCGTAATCGGTGATGTTGGTGACGCGGCCAGTGTGCGTGGATTCCAGCGGGTACTTGGCTTGAACCAGATCCCATGGATCTTCTTGCAGCTGTTTCATACCCAAGGAGATGCGGTGCGTCTCTTTGTTGATCTTGATGACCTGAACCTTGATGGTTTCGCCGATCGACAGGATCTCGGATGGGTGGTTCACACGGCGCCATGCCATGTCTGTGACGTGCAGCAGGCCGTCAACACCGCCCAGATCAACGAAGGCACCGTATTCGGTGATGTTCTTGACCACACCGTCAACTTCCTGACCTTCGGTCAGGTTGCCGATCACTTCGGCACGCTGTTCGGCACGGGATTCTTCAAGGATTGCACGACGCGAAACAACGATGTTGCCACGACGACGGTCCATTTTCAGAACTTGGAACGGCTGCTTCAGACCCATCAGAGGGCCGGCATCGCGCACGGGGCGCACGTCAACTTGAGAACCGGGAAGGAAGGCAACTGCGCCGCCCAGATCAACGGTAAAGCCACCTTTAACGCGGCCAAAGATCGCGCCTTCAACGCGCTCTTCTGCGGCATAGGCTTTTTCCAGACGGTCCCAGGCTTCTTCGCGACGGGCCATCTCGCGCGAGATGACAGCTTCGCCCCGGGAGTTTTCTACCTGACGCAGGAATACTTCGACTTCGTCGCCGACTTCCACTTTGGGTGCTTCGCCAGGCTCGGCAAATTCTTTCAGTTCAACGCGGCCTTCCATCTTGTAGCCTACGTCGATAATAGCTTGGCCCGCTTCGATCGCGATAACCTTGCCTTTGACAACAGAGCCCTCTTCGGGCGTGTCCATTTCAAAGCTTTCTTCCAAAAGTGCTTCGAAGTCTTCCATTGAGTTCATAGCCATGTAGCTTGATTTTCCTTTAGCATTTGGTTTCTGGCCGCGCGGTTGTCTCCGCCGGTCTGTGGTTAAAATTGTCATCCGCGATGGGATTCGATCCGCAAAACAAAGAGGGCCGGATGAAACCGACCCTGCCTGATATCTCGCGCCCGAAACGTGTATCCGCCCCTTAGACAGTCGCGCGTATAGCCCTGTTTCGGGGCAAAGGCAAGGGCTGGCACGGGTGATCCCCTGTTCATACAGGGCGATGTCAGCAAAAAGGGCAAACCGTAGCCTGCCCTTGTCCATTCTGTCATCCGCGCAGTGTGGTATCAGCTTTCGGTCGGGCCGCCCGCCTCTTTCCAGCCGGGGAAACCGCCGATGTTGGTGACATTGGTGTAGCCCATGTCGTGCAGCGTCTTACCTGACAGCGCGGCCTGACCGCCTGCGCCGCAGATCAGGTAAATCTCTGCGTCTTTTTCGAAGATCGGGTTATACATCTCTTCCTTGTTGGGATCGGCGCGGAATTCGATCATGCCGCGCGGCACACGATGCGCGCCCTTGATGGTCCCGCTTTTGGCGATGTCGCCGGAATCGCGCACGTCGATAAAGACACCCTTGCCTTCGGCATGTTTCGCAATCGCGTCCTTGGCGTCCATCTTGGGGACAACGGCATTCGCATCGTCGAGATAGTCTTGAGCGGTCTTCATAGTCAGCACCTCTTGTTTATTCCTATCGTGCCCAGCCTACCGCCAGACACATCCCAAACCAACGTCGGGCACCGACATTCGTTCCGCCGCGTCTAGTCACGTCTACGTGCGACCACCAGTTCGATGGCGCGGGCCACGGCTGTTTCGATATCCATGGTCGAGGTATCCATCAGCTCTGCATCCTCGGCGGGCTTCAGCGGTGCTTCGGCGCGGGTGCTGTCGCGGGCATCGCGGGCCTGCACATCGGCCAGCACCCCTTCGAGGGTGACCTCGGCGCCCTTGGCGCTAAGCTCGGCAAAGCGGCGCTGTGCGCGGACCTCGGGCGTGGCGGTGATGAACAACTTGACCGGCGCATCGGGGCAGATCACCGTGCCGATGTCGCGCCCGTCCAGCACCGCGCCCCCTGCCCGCATGGCAAAGCTGCGCTGGAAATCGACCAAGGCGGCCCGCACAGCCGGGATCGCGGCCGCGCGGCTCGCGGCCTCTGCCACGGCGTTGGTGCGCAGTTGGTCATTCTCAAGATCATCGGCTTGCAGGGTCAAAGCGGCCTCTTCGGCGGTCATGCCTTCCAGCACTTTCGCCCCTACGGCGCGATACAGCAGGCCGGTGTCCAGATGCGCAAAACCGAAATGCGCCGCAACAGCGCGCCCGACAGTGCCCTTGCCCGCCGCAGCCGGCCCGTCAATCGCAACGGTAAAGCCCAGCATCACGCATCCCCCCGCGTCACATCCGCGCCAAGGCGTTTCATCAGCGGCTCGAAGATCGGGAAGGACGTGGTGATTGGCGACCCGTCGTCCACACTGACAGGGGACGTTGCGGCCATGCCGAGGATCATAAAGGACATCGCGATGCGGTGGTCCAGCTGGCTGGCGCAGGTGGCCCCACCCGGCACGTTCCCGTGCCCCCGTCCGGTGACCGCCCACCAATCGGGGCCCTCGTCCACTTCGATCCCGTTGGCGCGCAGACCCTTGGCCATCGCGTCGATCCGGTCGCTTTCCTTGACCCGCAGCTCTTTCACGCCGCGCATCATGGTCTGGCCCTGCGCAAAGGCGGCCACGACAGAGAGCACCGGATATTCGTCGATCATCGACGCCGCGCGCGCTGGCGGCACCTCGATCCCTTTGAGGTCGGGCGAGAATTTGGCGCGCAGGTCGGCGACGGGCTCGCCGCCCTCGGTCCGCTCGTTCTCATAGGTCAGGTCGGCCCCCATCTCGCGCAGTGTGGTGAACAGCCCTGCCCGTGTCGGGTTCAGCCCGATCCCCGGCACCAGCACGTCGGAGCCCGGCACAATCAAGGCAGCACAGACCGGAAACGCAGCCGAGGACGGATCGCGCGGCACATCCACATGCTGGGCCTGTAGCTCCGGCTGGCCGGTCAGAGTGATCACACGGCCCTCATCTGTGTCTTCCACCGAGATCTCGGCACCGAAGCCCGCCAACATCCGCTCCGTATGGTCGCGCGTGGCCTCGGCCTCGATCACGACGGTTTTGCCGGGGGCGTTCAGCCCTGCCAGCAACACGGCGGATTTCACCTGTGCGGACGGCACTGGCACGGTGTAGCGCACGGGCACAGGATCAGCCGCCCCCACGATGGTCATGGGCAGGCGTCCGCCCTTGCGCCCGACAGATTGCGTGCCGAACAAGGCCAGCGGATCGGTGACCCGTGCCATGGGGCGGCCGTTCAGGCTGGCGTCGCCGGTGAATGTCGCGGTGATGGGGGAGGTCGCCATTGACCCCATGATCAAACGCACCCCCGTGCCCGAGTTTCCGCAGTCGATCACCCCGTCCGGCTCTGCGAAACCGCCCACGCCCACACCGCGCACAGACCAGTTGCCGCCGCCCATATTGGTCACTTCCGCGCCAAAGGCCTGCATCGCCTTGGCCGTGTCCAGCACGTCGTCGCCTTCAAGCAATCCGCTGATGGTGGTTTCGCCAATGCACATCGCGCCCAAAATCAAGGACCGGTGCGAGATCGACTTGTCCCCCGGCACCTCGGCCACGCCGGACAGCGGGCCGCAAGCGGTAGAGGTCATCGGGACGGGCGTGGCGTGGCTGGACATGGATAACCCTCAAAAAAACTTCCTGAAAGCCCGTCTTAAACCAGCGATCCCGCCCCGTCCATCGCCAGCGTTCTTGGCCCGCGCCCGCCCGCTTAGGTCTTGCGGAAAGTCAGGTAGTGCGGCACGCGCCCTTCGCGCAGCGCTTTTTGTTCGTAGCGGGTGGAAATCCAGTCGCCCCAGGGTTCTTTCCAGTCGCCGGGGCGTTCCGCCAGCCATTCGAACCCGTGGCGCGGCACCTGCTCAAGCGTCTGGCGCACATAGTCTTCGATGTCTGTGGCAACGCGAAAGATCGCGCCGGGCTTGAGCACCTTTGCCAACGGCTCAAGATGTTCCGGCGTCACAAAGCGACGACGGTGGTGGCGCGTTTTCGGCCACGGATCGGGGTACAGCAAGAAAGCGCGGTCAATCGACGCCTCTGGCAGCACATCAAAGATATCGCGTGCATCGCCCGGATGGATCGCCACATTATCAACACCCGCACGGCGGATCTTGCCCAACAGCATCGCGACCCCGTTGATGTAGGGTTCGCAGCCGATGATGCCTACGTCAGGGTTTTGCGCTGCCTGATGCACCATATGTTCGCCGCCGCCAAAGCCGACCTCCAGCCAGACGGGTTTGCCGCCAAACAGCGTCGGCAGGTCCAGCGGTGTACGGTCGGGGTTCGCATCCCAATCGACAGGACCGGGCGACAGCGCCTCTAGATCCTCTTCGATATAGCCTTTCTGGCTTTGCTTAAGCGATTTGCCTTTAAGGCGACCGTAGAAATTGCGGCGGGGGCGTTCAGGATGTGTCATGGCGCTGGCTTTAGCCTGCGCGGGGGACGGGCGCAACATTTCGCGTAATCCTGCGCCGCAAAAGCCCACGCGCCCCATGCGCAACGGCGGTGCCGCCCCTTTGAGGCGCAGCAAACCCGGAACGATCACAGGGACTTTACGTTGAGCTACAGGGTTCTACCTGACCGAGAACCGATAATAATGCAGCGGAGGACATGCGAATGCGGGAACTGGCAAGTCGACTGGGACTACGAACGGACCCTACGATATTTTTTGTTTCCGCCCTGTGTACCGCCCTATTTGTACTGGCTCTTGTCCTTGCCCCTGAACCGATCGGGGATGCGTTCGCTACAGGCCGCGCTTGGATCGTATCACATCTGGGGTGGTTCTTTATTCTTGGCGTCAACGTCTGGCTGGGCTTTTTGATCTGGGCCGCGATGAGCCGTCACGGCCATATCCGCCTTGGCCCGCGCGACAGCCGCCCCGACTATACAAACCTGTCGTGGTTCACCATGCTATTCGCGGGCGGCATCGGCACCGTGCTGATGTTCTGGGGCGTGGCCGAACCGATCAGCCATTTTTCGGACCCGCCCCTGCCCGGCGTTGAACCTTTCACGGAACGGGCCGCACAAGACGCCATCTCTATCGCCACATACCACCTTGCGCTGCACACTTGGACGATCTTCGCGCTGCCCGGTCTGGCCTTTGCCTATTTCATCAACCGCTATGATCTGCCCGTGCGGGTCAGTTCGGTCTTCTACCCGCTGTTGAAAGAGCGCATCCACGGCCCTTGGGGCAAAGCGATCGACATTGCGTCGATCCTCGGCACGCTGTTCGGCGTCGCGGTCTCGCTTGGGCTGGGGTCATCGCAGATCGCAGCGGGTCTGTCGGCGCTGTTTGGGTGGAACGACGGCGTGCCGCTGCAGGTCGGCATCCTGACCGCGCTGACCGCCGTTGCCGTGGTGTCTATCGTGGCGGGGCTCGATAAGGGGGTGAAGCTGCTGTCCAACCTCAATATCGGCATGGCCGTGGCGTTGATGGTCTTTGTGCTGGTGACCGGATCGACCCTGTTCCTGCTGCGCGGCATGGTCGAGACCTTTGGCCTGTACCTAAGCAACCTGCCACGGCTCGCCTTCTGGAATGATATGCTTGCCGATACCAACCCCTCGAATGGGGATTGGGGCTGGCAAGGCAGCTGGACGGTGTTCTACTGGGCCTGGACGGTCACGTGGTCGCCCTTCATCGGGCTTTTCGTCGCGCGGATTTCGCGGGGGCGCACGATACGGGAGTTCGTCTTTGGCGTGCTCCTGGCGCCGTCCCTGTTCACGCTGATCTGGTTCTCTATCTTCGGCTGGCAAGCGATGGAGATTGACGGCATCGGCACCGCCGCGCGCACGGCTCTTGGCGCGCAGGCCGGTTCGCTGAGCGCTGCAGTGGCTGACTCTGTCCCGCTTGCCATGTTCGCGTTTTTCGAAAGCTTCCCTTTCGCCGATATTGTGCAGGGTATCGCCGTGCTGGTGGTGGCAATCTTCTTTGCAACATCCTCGGATTCCGCGTCGCTGGTTGTCGACATGCTGTGCACCGGTTCGCCCGAACCCGGCCCCACCCGCCAGCGGGTGTTCTGGGGCGTGTCCGAAGGGCTGGTCGCCGCGATGCTGCTGATCCTTGCAGGTGATTTGGGGCTGACCGCCTTGCAACAGGTGATCACGGTCGTCGGCTTGCCGATCTTCCTGCTGGTCTTTGCGATGATCCCTTCGCTGATCAAGGGGTTCCGGACCGAAGATATCGACCACGTCTCTATCGGCAAACGCCCCGGCCTAGGGGATCTATAGTAGCCCCCACCAACGCAAAAGGGG
>NZ_DGMH01000065.1:86804-102185 GCF_002388305.1 Sulfitobacter sp. UBA4523 | reverse complement strand
CAACGCAAAAGGGCAGCCCATTGGGGCTGCCCTTTCTTGTACCATGAAGCATGTGTTTACAGCGCGGCCTTCAGCGCATCGACCAGATCGGTCTTTTCCCAGCTAAAGCCGCCATCCGCTTCGGGCGCGCGACCAAAGTGGCCGTAGGCCGCGGTGCGTTCAAAGATGGGGCGGTTCAACTGCAGATGCTCGCGGATGCCGCGCGGTGTCAGGTCGATGATCTGGCGGATCGCCTTTTCAATCGCCGCATCCGTGACATCCGCGTCGCCACCATAGGTATCGCAGTAGATCGACAGAGGCTTGGACACGCCGATGGCATAGCTCAGCTGGATCGTACACTTTTCCGCCAGACCGGCAGCCACGACGTTTTTCGCCAGATAGCGCGCCACATAGGCGGCAGAGCGGTCAACCTTCGTCGGATCTTTCCCCGAGAACGCGCCGCCCCCATGAGGTGCCGCACCGCCATAGGTATCCACAATGATCTTGCGCCCGGTCAGGCCCGCGTCGCCGTCAGGGCCGCCGATGACAAAGGTCCCCGTCGGGTTCACCCACCATTCGGTGTCGGGGGTGATCCAGCCTTCGGGCAGAACCTGGGTGATATAGGGTTCGACGATATCGCGGATGTCGGCACTGGTCTGGCCTGCATCGGCGTGCTGCGTCGACAAGACGATAGAGGACACGCCAACAGGCTTGCCGTCTTCATAGCGCACGGAAAGCTGGCTTTTGGCGTCCGGGCGCAATGTCGGCTCTGTCCCGTCTTTGCGCACCTCGGCCAGACGGCGCAGGATCGCATGGGCATAGTGGATCGGCGCCGGCATCAGCTCTGGCGTCTCGTTGGTGGCGAAACCGAACATGATGCCCTGATCGCCCGCGCCTTCTTCTTTGTCGCCTGACGCATCCACGCCTTGCGCAATATGCGCCGACTGCGGGTGCAGCAGGTTGGTGATCTCGCAGGTGGCGTGGTGGAATTCATCCTGCTCGTAGCCGATGTCCTTGATGCAGGCGCGGGCGATGCCGTCGATCTTGCCAAGGTATTCATCCAGCTTGTCCTTGTTCGACAGGCCAACCTCGCCGCCGATGACCACGCGATTGGTGGTGGCAAAGGTCTCCGCTGCGACACGCGCTTCGGGTTCTTCGGTCAGAAAGGCATCAAGTACGGCGTCGGAAATCCGGTCGCAGACCTTATCCGGGTGGCCCTCGGAAACGGATTCCGAAGTGAACGTGTAGTTTTTGCGGGACATTTAGTGCTCCAATAGATTTCTTAGCCACGTCAGGAAGCCGTTGTGGCCGATTAACGGGGCTTAGCTTTGCCTGCCCCTTTGGTCAAACTTTAAGTTGCGTCGTCGGCGCAGGATAACAAGGGCAAACCCCGCCAAAGTGATGAAAAGAAACGGCCATTCCCCCCACCTGCTATAGGGTGTCGCAGGAAGTGGAGCGGGCAGAGGGGCATCCAGAAAGCCTGCCTCGTTCAAAGCCAAACTCTTTGTGATGCGGCCCCAGGGGTCAATCATCGCCGAAACGCCCGTGTTGGCGACGCGTGCCATGGGCAGACCTTGTTCTATCGCGCGCATCCGGGCCTGAGCCAGATGCTGCAACGGCCCCTGCCCCTTGCCGAACCACGCATCATTCGTGAGCTGCATCAAGAACGCGGGCCGCGCCGGTGAAGCGTTGACGTCCCGTGCAAAGACGGCCTCGTAGCAGATCAGGGGCAGCGCCTGGCCCAAGGGCCCCAGATCCATCAGATCTGCCCCCGGACCCGAGGAAAACCCGCTGCCAAACTGCGCCGCCATGCCGCGCAGACCGATACGGCCCAACAGGTCGCCAAAAGGGATATATTCGCCAAAGGGCACGAGGTGGTGCTTGTCATAGGTCTGCACAACCTCGGCGTCCGGCCCCAGCAACACGGCCGAGTTGTAATAGGCCATGTCGTCGCGCCGCTGCACCCCCAGCACCACAGGCGTACCGGCTGCGGCTTCGCTGATATAGGTCAGCGCGCCATGGGCCAAATCAAGTGGCCATGCGATGGCGGTTTCGGACCAGAGTATCAGATCAGGCGCCGCATCCCCCTGCGCAGGCGGTGCAGCGGTCAGCGCCAGCTGACGATCAAAGAATTCGGGGATTTTGACGGGGTCCCATTTGTCTTTCTGCGCCGCGTTCGGCTGCACCATACGGATCATATGGTCGGTAACCGGCGCGTCGCCCCCTCCAAAGGGCACCGTCAACGCCGCCACACCCAAGACCCGCGCGCCCCAGACAGCGCCCTGCCGCAGCATTGGGCCCCGCGCGCGCTGCACCATCGCCACAGCCAGCGCGACAAAGGCAAGGGTCATGCCGTAGGGCCCCACCAGCGCAAGCCCCTGCCCCGGCCAATGGTTGACCAAAGACTGAGAGAACATCCCCCACGGGAAGCCGGTGAACAGATAACCGCGCAGCATTTCCGCGGCGGGCAGGACGAAGATCAGCGGCCAGACCTGTGCCGACAACCGGCGGGACACGTAGAACGCCAAAGCCCAATACAACGCCAAACCGCCCGTCAGCCCTGCCACAGCAAAAGGTGCCATCCAGGCATAGCGTTCAGGGTCGACCATGAAGGGCGATATCAGCCACGACCACCCATGCAAGAAATAGCCAAAGCCAAAGCCCCACCCGAGCGCTGCGGCCTGCCGGGGCGTTGCAGCAGCGCGGTAGATCAACAGAACAGCCGCAAGTGCAGCCAGCAAGACCAGCGGCAAATCATAGGGTGCCTGCCCAAAGGCCGCGACAACGCCCGCAAGCACCGCGGCCCCGAACCGCATCCAAGCGGCACTGCGCAAAGTCATCAGTGAGTTCCGGCCATACGCACGCGCAAACGCTTGATCCGGCGCGGATCGGCGTCGATCACCTCGAACTCGGGGCCATCGGGATGCACGACCACTTCGCCACGCGCCGGCACCCGTCCCGACAGCATGAAGACCAACCCGCCAAGGGTATCGATCTCTTCTTCGTCAACATCATCGTGGTCGGTCAGCGAATGGCCAATCTCGGCCTCGAAGTCATCCAAGGGTGTCTTGGCCAGCGCGAGGTAGCAGCCGGGTTTTTCGACCGTCCAGTATTTGCCTTCGTCCACGTCGTGTTCGTCTTCGATCTCGCCGATGACCTGTTCGATCAGATCCTCGATTGTGACCAGCCCGTCGACCCCGCCGTATTCGTCAATCACCAGCGCCATATGGCGCCGTTCGGCCTGCATCTTGGTCAGCAAGACGCCGATGGTCATGGACGGCGGCACGAACAGCAAGGGACGCAGCATCGCCTGAAGGTCAAATTCGGTGTTTCGGCCATTAAATCCGTGGGTCAGAGCCAGATCCTTGAGGTGGGCCATGCCAACGGGGGTATCGAGCGTGCCGTCATACACCGGCAGGCGCGTCAGACCGCTATCCTTGAACACGCCGACCAGCTCATCCAGCGTCGAGGTCACCGGCACGGCAGTGATATCAGCCTTGGGCACCGCCACATCATCCACTCGCATCCGGCGCAGGTTCATCATGCCGCGGGTCGACAGCCTGTCAGCCTGTGCCGCGGTGATCTCCTCCTCTTCCTCGTTGTCCGACGCGCTGAGTGCGCCCATGACCCGGGAAAAGAAGCCACCGGATTTCGGGGTGTCTTCGGTTTCTTCGGCCTCGGAGGCCGGTATGATGTCTTCCAACTGCGCGCTCTGCGCCGCCTCAGATGATCCGTCTGTGTCGCCCATCGGGTCCTGTCTTTATGTGTTTAGGCAGGCGGTTGCACTGCGTCGTCTCTATATGGGTCATCCAACCCCAATTTGCCAAGTATTTCTACCTCTAACCGTTCCATCAGGGTCGCATCCCCGTCCCGTTCATGGTCATACCCCAACAGGTGAAGCAGCCCGTGCACGATCAAATGGGTCACGTGATCGGCCATCGGACGGCCTGCGGCCTCTGCCTCGGCGTGGCAGGTGTCATATGAAATCGCGATGTCGCCCAGTTCCAGCATATTGTCGAACCCCGGCGTGACCGGCAGCGGAAGTTCGCCGTCGCGCGCGGCTCCGCGTTCCTCGGCAGGCCAGCTAAGCACATTTGTCGGCGTGGGCTTGTCGCGGAAATCTGCGTTCAACGTGGCGATATGTGCATCGTCGCAGGCCAGCACCGTCACCTCGGCGGTGTCGGCATCCAGCGACAGATGCGCCAATGTGGCGCGCATCGCGCGGGGGCATAGGGTATCAAGGTCCAGACCGGCCCAACGGGGGTCTTCCTCTATCACGTCAAGCGCCTGCATCAGCGCCCCACCGGGGGCCAGCCCCCGGCCCCCCGGAGTTTATCTGGCAAAATGAAGCAGCCGGACATCACGCGTGGCCTGCATCTGCTTCATAGGCTTCGATGATCGCGGCCACGAGCGGGTGGCGCACCACGTCTTTCGAGGTGAAGTAGTTAAAGCTGATCTTGGGAATCGTCTTGAGCAGCCGTTCCGCGTCCTGCAAGCCCGATGGCACGCCGCGTGGCAAGTCGATCTGGGTCCGGTCACCGGTGATCACCATCCGCGAGCCTTCGCCCAGACGGGTCAGGAACATCTTCATCTGCATCGAGGTCGCGTTCTGCGCCTCGTCCAGCACAACAAAGGCGTTGGACAGGGTCCGCCCGCGCATGAAGGCCAGCGGCGCGATCTCGATCTTTTTCTCTTCGATCAGTTTGGCCAGTTGCTTGCCGGGCAAGAAATCATTCAGCGCGTCATAAAGGGGCTGCATGTAGGGATCGACCTTGTCTTTCATGTCACCGGGCAGGTAGCCCAGCTTCTCCCCCGCCTCAACGGCAGGGCGCGACAGGATGATGCGGTCCACGTGGCCCCCGATGAACATCGACACGCCGACGGCCACCGCAAGATAGGTTTTACCCGTACCGGCAGGGCCGATGCCGAAGGCCAGTTCGTTATCGAACAGTGATTGCACATAGGCTTTCTGCGCAGCCGTGCGGGGTTCGACGCGTTTCTTGCGGGTCTGGATTTCGACGCCACCCAAATTCGGCATCTCGATCTGGTCGCCCGGGCGCACCCCCGTCCCAGCGGCGGAATCGCCCATGCGTAGCAAACTGGTGACATCGGCGGGCTCCACACTGCGCCCGCCTTCCAGTCGGGCGTAAAGCCCTTCGAGCACAGAGGCCGCGCGGGTGGTCGCGTCTTCCTCTCCCATCACCGACAGATGGTTGCCCCGACGCACGATCTGGACCTCAAGCGCCGTCTCTACGGCGGTCAGGTTGGCGTCATAGGGGCCGCAGAGATCGATCAGAAGCCGGTTGTCCGGAAATTCAAGCTGCTGCGCGTGAGAAGCGGGAGGCGTCATTGTGTCACTAGATGGCAAAGCGTTTTCCTAATTGGAGGTGTCTTTGGATTAATATGGGTCCCATATTCAAACTATGTACCCCTTTGGGCCGACAAAAAAGGGCCGGAGCGTAAAACGCGCCGGCCCGATCCTATGTGTAGGAGTGGTCGCAAGATCAGTTGGGATCTCGGACGCGCGAGCCGCCTTTGAAGTCGCCCGCCGTATATGTGGGCTGGGCCACGCCAGAGCAGACCGGCTTGCCGTATTTGTCCAGTCGCTGGCTCAGGTAGCCTTCGACGCCGTCGTCGATGATCCAATGGTCGCAGCCATTGGGATCGACCCAGATGCCGGCCTGAAGCTGGCTCAGGTGCTTTTTGTCAAAACCACGGTCGACGGTTTTATCGGCGGGATAGCCCCGGCCTTCGTAGTCAGCGCAGGCACCCAGTGTCAGGGCGCAGGCGGTGACCATCATAATCTTAGCTTTCATCACGTTACTGTCCCCTTAGCGAATGCAGATGATTTCGACGCGGCGGTTCTTGGCCATACCGCCCGCTGTGCCATTGGACGCCGCTGGCATCCGTTCGCCATAGCCACGGACATCCGCAATGCGGGCCCCCGATTGCTGGGCGATGCTGGCAACCGCATTGGCACGGTTCAGCGACAGCTTCATGTTATAGGCATCCGACGCGCGGCTGTCTGTGTGCCCGCTGATGATATAGGACACGGCACCCGTGGTCTTGAAGAATTCAGCCAGGCGGGCGCGGCCCTGCGGGTGCACACGGTAGCTGTCGGTGTTGAAAAACTGGTCCGTATTCATCACGCCGCAGACGTTACCCCGGCGGCAGACCGGAATACCCTGACGGGTGACATGCGGTGTCATATAGCCTTCGGCACCGTCATCCATGACCCAATGTTCACACCCATCGGGGTCAACCCAGATTGTTGGAATATACTGGCCCTTGTCACGGCCCTGTTGAGATCTTGTTTGTGCATCGGCAGCAGATGCCTGAAGCACGAATGTTGCGGCAATCATCGTGCCCGCAAACAGCCGTAGCCCCTTGGAAATTGTATTAAACACAGCCCTCGTCCTTTTCTTACTGTCCCCCAGTCGGAAGACCCACAGATACCCCAGGCACCACGGTCGTCCGCTATATGTTGTGAGATTAAGAGGTAAAGGCGCTTCTGTGAAGCGCGAATGCGGCGATATTTACTATATTACTGCCACACTTACGCCATTTTCCGGCCATTGCAGTCGTTTTGGTCTACAATCATTGCGGGCAAATCGCGACCGGTGACACCTAAATCTGACGTGCCGTCAGCGAATTGGTTTTGGCATCAACGATTCTGACGCGGACAACGTCGCCAATTTCGGCCTGCGCCTCGTCGATATGCACAGAGTGGAGGTATTCGGATTTCCCCACCATCTGCCCCGCCTCGCGGCCCGCTTTTTCGACAAGAACAGAAACATCGCGCCCCACCATGCTGTTCTGGATCTCGCGCTGTTGACCGGTGATCAGCCCTTGCAAGCGCTGGAGGCGTTCGTCAGCTATGGCGGGCTCTACCTGCGGGCGTTCGGCGGCGGGGGTGCCGGGACGGGTCGAGTATTTGAACGAATAGGCGTAGCCGTATTTCACCTCGCGGACGAGCTCCATCGTGGCTTCGAAGTCTGCGTCGGTTTCTTCGGGGAAGCCGACGATGAAATCGCCCGACATCACGATATCGGGGCGAGCGGCGCGGATGCGTTCGATCAGCCGCAGATAGCTTTCGGCGGTGTGGCTGCGGTTCATCCGCTTGAGGATACGGTCCGAGCCGGATTGCACGGGCAGGTGCAGATAGGGCATCAGCTTGTCGATCTCGCCATGGGCGGCGATCAGCGCATCGTCCATATCGTTGGGGTGGCTGGTGGTGTAGCGGATACGCTCTAGCCCGTCGATCTTGGCCAACTCCTTGATCAGGCGGGCGAGCGTGTAATCCGCCCCCTCTTCCCCCACGCCGTGATAGGCATTGACGTTCTGACCCAGCAGGGTGACTTCGCGCACGCCGCGTTCTACCAGTTCGCGCGCTTCGGTCAGCACGCGGGTCGCGGGGCGCGAGACTTCGGCCCCGCGGGTATAGGGCACCACGCAGAAGGCGCAGAATTTGTCGCAGCCTTCCTGCACCGTCAGAAACGCAGACGGCGCACGCGTCGCTTTGCCGCGGCCTTTCAGCTTTTCGAATTTATCCTCTTCGGGGAAATCCGTATCAAGCGCGGTTTTGCCAGAGCGCACGCGCGCCTCCATCGCGGGAAGGCGGTGATAGGATTGCGGCCCCACGACCAGATCGACGGCCGGCTGACGGCGCATGATCTCGGCCCCTTCGGCCTGCGCCACGCAGCCTGCGACGCCAATCTTCAAATCGGGGTTCAGTTCCTTAAGAGGCTTCAGGCGGCCCAGTTCGGAATAGACTTTTTCTGCTGCCTTTTCACGGATGTGACAGGTGTTCAGCAGGATCATATCGGCGTCAGCTGCGGTCTTTGTCTCGACGTAGTTATCGCCCAGAGACTCGGCCATACGTTCACTGTCGTAGACATTCATCTGGCAGCCGTAGGTCTTGATGAACAGCTTTTTTGGCGCGGTCATGGCAGGGTCCGTTGATCAAAGGTGCAAAAGCGCGGTCTAACAGCGCCAGCGTTCTCTTGCAATGCGTCCCGATTTGACAGATTTAGGGCACAGTACAAATAGAGCCGGGGTGTCATGCAGTACCGCAGTCTTGACCATTTTATCAGTGACAGCAAAGCGGTGCTGAGCAAGGGGCCCATTGCCCTCATCATGGTCGAGGACGCGATAGAGATCGAGACGACGCTGCGCCACCACCAGCAGCTTGGCTTTGCCACTGTTGTCGCCTTTATGCCCGCCAGCTTCGCGCTGGCCCGTGATGTCTCCGAAAGCAAAGGCGTGCTGCGCGTGGATTACGACATGGACCGCGAGGGCGCGCTGGAAAATGCCGTAAACGCCGTGATCGAGGCCGCACCGGGGCAATGGCTTTATACCTGCTACAACGCCGAATATCTGTTCTACCCTTTCTGCGAGACGCGCACCGTGGGGGAGTTGCTGGCCTTTCACACGGAAGAGCGCCGCGATGCAATGCTCACCTATGTCGTTGATCTTTATGCAGATGATCTAGGTGCCGCCCCGAACGCGGTATCGCTGGACAACGCCTTTCTGGACCGGTCCGGCTATTACGCGCTGGCGCGGCCTGACGGCACGCCGGACAACCATCCCAAAGAACGGCAACTTGATTTCTTTGGCGGATTGCGTTGGCGGTTCGAGGAACATGTGCCCGCCGCGCGGCGCAAGATCGACCGTATCTCGCTGTTCCGCGCCAAGCCCGGCTTGCGGATGCGGGACGATCACACCTTCACGGATGAAGAATACAACACCTACGCCTGCCCGTGGCACCACAATATCACGGCGTCGATCTGTTCTTTCCGCACGGCCAAGGCGCTCAAGTCCAACCCGGGCAGCAGGGATAGTATCGCCAGCTTCAAATGGCACAACTCCGCGCCGTTTGAATGGCATTCTCGCCAACTGCTGGATCTGGGGTTGATGGAACCGGGGCAGTGGTTCTGAACGCAGGGGACCGGTAAAAACCGTGCCCTTGACCGAATGGCCCTAGCCCTTGCGGCGCAGACGGATCACCACATCGACCGAGGCGATCTCGGCCCCTTCGGGGGCGTCGGGCAGTTGCGCGATCACCAACTGGTCAGAAGGCGCATCGGACAGGCGTGCCTCGTCCTCCCAGAAAAAATGGGGGTGATCATGGGTGTTGGTATCGAAATAGCTTTTGGACCCGTCAACCGTGACTTCCTGCATCAGCCCCGCGTCGCAAAAGGCGCGCAGGGTGTTGTAGACCGTTGCCAGCGACACGGCATCGCCCTGCCCCTTGGCCGCGTCAAACAGGCTTTCGGCGGTGACATGGCGGTGCTGACCGTCGCCCACCAACAGATGCGCCAGCGTCATGCGCTGCCGCGTGGGGCGCAGGCCCGCCTTGGCAAGCCACTCAGAACTGATCTGCTGTGTTGTTTGGGTCATTGGCTATAAGTACCTCTCATGCGCTATATATAAGGGGCAATGGGGGCGGTTTTCAAACGGAAATCCGGAAACTCTTGCCAGCGCCGCCTTTCGCCGTCGCGTAAATGCGGTGTGCCTGCGCCCTTGCGGGCCTGCGGCGCGCAATGCTAAACCTGCCGGGATTTGAAATTCAGCCCTCAGGAGCCGCGATAATATGGCCGACTACCCCACCAGCTTTGACAAAGAAGCCCTGCTCAAATGCGCCCGTGGCGAGCTTTTCGGCGAAGGCAACGCGCAGCTGCCCGCCCCGCCGATGCTGATGATGGACCGGATCACAGACGTCTCCGCCGATGGCGGTGCCCATGGCAAAGGCCACATCACGGCAGAATTCGACATCACGCCCGACCTGTGGTTCTTTGACTGCCACTTCCCCGGCAACCCGATCATGCCCGGCTGCCTTGGCCTGGATGGTCTGTGGCAGCTGACCGGCTTTAACCTTGGCTGGCGCGGCTGGCAGGGGCGCGGCTATGCGCTTGGCGTGGGCGAAGTGAAGCTGACCGGCATGGTACGCCCTGACCGCAAGATGCTGACCTACAAGATCGACTTTACCAAAGCGATCCAGACTCGCCGCCTGACCATGGGCGTTGCCGATGGCATCGTCGAAGCCGACGGCGAAGTGATCTATCAGGTCAAGGACATGAAGGTCGCGCTGAGCGAGAGCTAAGCCCACCCGTCAGATCATCGCTCGGATCACCTTGCTGATCATCCAGACAGACTGATGACTTGATTTGTCGCCCCATAGGCGGCAAACGGGAAACGAACGTGCGGCCCCGCGACAAGCGTGCGGGCCGCGCAGCATCAAGAGGGCACCCGCCCCACACAGATCAAGGGAGTGCAGCCCATGCGCCGCGTCGTCGTCACAGGATTGGGAATTGTCTCGTCCATCGGAAACAATGCAGAAGAAGTTCTGGCATCGCTGAAAGACGGGACCAGCGGCATCGTCGCCAGCCCCGAAATGACAGAGCACGGCTTTCGCAGCCGCGTTGCAGGGACGCTCAAGATTGATGTGGCCGACCACATCGACAAACGCGCGCTGCGTTTCATGGGCGGCGGTGCGGCTTATGCCTATATCGCCATGCAGCAGGCCATTGCGGATGCGGGCCTGAGCGAAGACCAGATCAGCAACCCGCGCACCGGCCTTGTGGCGGGCTCCGGCGGGCCATCGACATCGGCGCTGTTCACCGCGCATAACGTGGTGCGCGACACCGGCGCGACCAAGCGGATCGGACCGTTTGCCGTGCCGAAATGCATGTCCTCCACCGTCAGCGCGAACCTGTCGACCGCCTTCAAGATCAA
Source organism: Sulfitobacter sp. UBA4523 (assembly GCF_002388305.1). Classification (NCBI taxonomy): domain Bacteria; kingdom Pseudomonadati; phylum Pseudomonadota; class Alphaproteobacteria; order Rhodobacterales; family Roseobacteraceae; genus Sulfitobacter; species Sulfitobacter sp. UBA4523. Next base: position 91,472 of record NZ_DGMH01000065.1, on the reverse strand, counting down.
GGGCATCAACTATTCCATCACCTCGGCCTGCTCTACCTCGCTGCATTGCATCGGCAACGCGGCAGAACAGATCATGCTGGGCAAACAGGACGTGATGTTCGCTGGCGGCGGCGAAGAGCTTGACTGGACGCTGTCCTGCCTGTTCGACGCCATGGGCGCGATGAGCAGTAAATACAACGACGCCCCCGAAACCGCGAGCCGCGCCTTTGACGCCAACCGCGACGGGTTCGTCATCTCGGGCGGCGGCGGCATGCTGGTGCTCGAAGAGCTTGAGCACGCCAAGGCGCGCGGTGCCACGATCTATGCCGAAGTCACTGGCTATGCGGCGACATCCGATGGTCACGACATGGTGGCCCCGTCCGGCGAAGGCGGCGAACGCGCCATGCGTCTGGCGCTGGAAACCCTGCCCGAGGGCCGCAAGGTCGGCTATATCAACGCGCATGGTACCTCCACACCGGTCGGCGACGTGGGCGAGATCGAAGCGGTCCGTCGCGTCTTTGGCCAGGGCAGCACGCCCCCCGTCAGCTCGACCAAGTCGATGACCGGCCACGCCCAAGGCGCCGCCGGCGCGCTCGAGGCGATCTTCTGCCTGCTGATGCTCAAGAATGACTTTATCGCCAAATCCATCAACGTCGTTGATCTGGACCCGAAACTGGACCCGTCCGAAATCGCGCTGGAGCGTGTGGACAATGCCGGTCTGGATTCGGTGATGACCAACTCCTTCGGGTTCGGCGGCACCAACGGATCGATGATCCTTTCCAAATTCCAAGAGTAAGGGCAGCAGATGTCAGACATGCTTAAAGGAAAACGCGGCCTGATCATGGGTGTCGCGAACGAACGCTCCATCGCTTGGGGCATTGCCAAGGCGATGGCGGAAGCCGGTGCGGAACTGGCGTTCACCTATCAGGGCGAGGCCTTTGGCTCGCGCCTCAAGCCCTTGGCCGAAAGCGTCGGGTCGGACTTCATGGTCGATGTCGATGTCACCGACGACGCCTCGCTTGATGCCGCGTTCGAGCAGTTGGGCGCACGTTGGCCCACGATCGACTTCGTCGTCCACGCCATTGCCTTTTCCGACAAGTCCGAGCTGACTGGCCGGTTCCTGAACACCAGCCGCGCGAACTTCAAGAACTCCATGGATATCTCGGCCTATTCCTTCATCGAGATCGCCCGCCGTGCGCACCCGCTGATGGTCGAGAATGGCGGCACCCTGCTGACGCTGACCTATATGGGATCAAACCGCGTGACGCCCAACTACAACGTCATGGGCGTGGCCAAAGCCGCACTGGAAAGCGCCACGCGCTATCTGGCGAATGATCTGGGCGCCGAAGGCATCCGCGTCAACGCGATCAGCCCCGGCCCGATGAAAACGCTTGCCGGTGCCGCGATTGGCGGGGCGCGCAAGACCTATAAGCACACCGACACAAACGCCCCCATGCGCGCCAATGCGACGTTGGAAGCGGTCGGCGGGACCGCGGTCTATCTGGCCTCGGATGCCGGGGCTTGCACAACGGGCGAGATCATCCGCGTTGATGGTGGGTTCCATGTGCTGGGGATGCCGCAGGCGGAGAACCTTTAAAGGTACTGGCGGACCGGGGCGCTGCCACAAAGTTCTATTTACGGGGCTCTGCCCCGGACCCCGGGATTTCAGACCATTTGGAAATGGCGCGGCGCGTCTGAAAAGGGCCGTCGCGTTTAGCGTAGGGGCGGGGTTTGGTAGAGCCAGACCTTCATACCGCCGTGGGCGATAGCAGGGCCTTGGGGTTTCCACGGCAGGCCGGTGGCTTTGGCCAAGGGCGGCTCGGACGTGACAAGGCCGACGCGCCAGCCTTTAAAGCGGGTCAGCAGCGTTTGGCCGAGCGTGCCATACAGCGGATAAAGCAGTTTCTTGTTGCCGATGCGCCCGCCGTAGGGCGGGTTCACCATGACAAGGCCGGGGGGACCGTCGGGCGGCGTCAGCTCGCCCGCGGCATGGTTTTCGAAGGTCACGGCATCGGCCACCCCTGCCCGTTCGGCATTCATACGGCTCATCCGGACGGCACCCGCGTCACGGTCAGAACCATAGAAACGCAGCGGCGTGGATGTGGTGGGGGTGTCGCGCATGGCGGCCCATTGGTCAGCGTCAAAGCTCGAGAGGTCTTCGAAAGCGAAATGGCGCGAGCGGCCGGGGTTGAGGCCCATGGCGATCTCGGCCGCCTCGATCACGAAGGTCCCTGAACCGCACATGGGATCGACCACCGTCTCGGTGCCCGTGTACCCCGTCTGACGCAACATCAGATAGGCTAGGTTTTCGCGCATCGGCGCTTTGCCCACGGCTTCCTTGTGGCCGCGTTTGTGCAGCGCCTCGCCCGAGGTATCGAGGCTGATGGTCACCACATTGTCGTCGATCCGGACCTTGAGCACGAGAGCCGCCTCGGGCGAGATCGTGACCCCGAGGCTTTCGCGCAAGGCGGTTTCAATCCGCTTCGTCGCGGCACCGGCGTGATAGATTTTAGAGGCTTTCGTGGTCACCTGCACCCGCAGCGGCACATCGGCGCGCAGCACATCGCCCCAGGGGAACTTGCGCGCGCGTTTGTCCAGCTGCGCCAGATGGAACGCCATGAAGGACCCGATCCGCGCCAGCACGCGCGAGGCTCCGCGCAGGTGCAGGTTCGCGCGCCAGACCTCGGGCCAGCCGCCCTGCACCGTGATCCCGCCGGGCGAGGCCACAGGATCGGCAAAGCCTTTCTCTGTCACCTCGGCGAGAAGCATGTCTTCCAGACCGGGGGTGGCCACGATAAAAATGTCGAAGGTGTTTTGACTGTCCATAACCGCTGCTTACTGCGCGGCGCGCGAGGTTTCGAGCGGTTTCTTGGAGCAAGACAGTCCGGCGCGATCAAAAGCGCCGGACTGTATGGGCCTGGTTCAGGCGATTTTTACCAGTTCGATGTCGAACTGCAGGTCTTTGCCCGCCAGCGGGTGGTTGGCGTCAAGGGTCACAGTGGCGTCGTCAACCTCGACAACCATCACCGGCATCGCCTGCCCGTCCGGGGTTTGCATCTGCAGCTGCGTGCCGATTTCCAGCGGGATATCCGCAGGGATACCTTCGCGTGGCACGGCCTGACGCATTTCGGGATTCACATCGCCGTAGGCCTCTGCGCTGCCGATCTTGACGACTTTCTTGTCGCCGACTTCCATGCCGGGCATCGCGCTGTCGAGGCCGGGGATGATCTGGCCGGACCCGACCGTGAACTCCAAAGGCTCGCGCCCTTCCGAGCTGTCGAAGGTGCTGCCGTCAAGCAGGGTACCAGTGTAGTGAATAGCAACAGTATCGCCGGATTTAACCTGCGTCATAGAAAGCTCCGATCCATAAAGGGAAAATACAGGAGGCCGCGTATCTGCGCGGGTGCTCCGGGTTCGGCGCGCAGTGTTTCAAGCCTGCGTCCCGTCGTAAACCCCCATGAGGCCAGTTTTTCGGCCTTTTCTGTCGTGACGGGTCGTGACAGTCTTGCGGAAGAAATATTCAGGGGGGAAATCATGGCGATTACAACATGCGTGTTCGACGCATATGGCACCTTGTTCGATGTGGCCGCAGCCGCACGACAAGCCGCGTCAGAGCCGGATTTTGCAGCGATAAAAGACAGCTGGCCGCAGATCGCCGAACATTGGCGGCAAAAGCAGCTTGGCTATTCCTGGCTGCGCGCTGTCACCGGGGCCCACGACGATTTCTGGCAGGTCACCCAAGAGGGTCTGGACTGGGCTTTGGCCAAGACCGGCCACGACAACGACCCCGCCCTGCGCGAACGCCTGCTGGCGCTTTACTGGGAGCTTCAGGCCTTCCCCGAAGTGCCCAAGATGCTGAAAACACTGAAGGAAGCTGGGCTGAATACCGCGATCTTGTCGAACGGATCACCAGCCATGCTGGACGGTGCGGTTTCCTCCGCCAATCTGGGTGACACGCTGGATGCGGTGCTGTCGGTGGAAAGCGTCGGCGTCTTCAAACCACATGCCAAAGTCTATGAACTGGTCGGTCAGCGCTTTGCCTGCGCGACCTCCGAGGTGTTGTTTGTCTCGTCCAATGGATGGGATGCAGCGGCGGCGACAGGCTTTGGCTTTACCACCGCTTGGGTCAACCGCGCGGGAGAGCCGATGGACCGGCTGCCGTGGCAACCGGCCCATGTGCTGCAGGACCTCAACGGCATCCCAGAACTGGCAGGCGTATAATGGCTCATTTCACCACATCCGACGGGCTATCGCTCTATTTCACCGACGAAGGGGCGGGTCTGCCGATTCTCTGCCTTGCAGGATTGACGCGGACCACAGCGGATTTCGACTATGTCACCCCCCATCTGAATGGCGTGCGGCTGATCAAGATGGACTATCGCGGGCGCGGGCAATCTGACTTCGACCCTGACTGGTCACACTATTCCCCCCCTATTGAATGTCGTGATGCGCTGGAGCTGCTGGATTATCTTGGCATCGACAAGGCCGCCGTGCTTGGCACCTCGCGCGGGGGGCTGAATGCATTGGGGCTGGCCAAGGGAGCCAAGGGTAGGTTGCTGGGCGTGGCCTTTAACGACGTTGGCCCGCATATTGACCCGCAGGGGCTGGATTTCATCATGGGCTATATCGGCCGCAACCCTGCTGCCAAGACCCATGCCGAAGCCGCCGCCGCCATGCCGCGTGTGTTTC
>NZ_DGMH01000065.1:58030-86698 GCF_002388305.1 Sulfitobacter sp. UBA4523 | reverse complement strand
CCGCCATGCCGCGTGTGTTTCCCGAATTTGACGACGTGCCCGACAGCCGGTGGATGGAAGAGGCGCAAAAGCATTACACCCAGACCGAAAGCGGCTTGCAGATCACGTATGACAAGCACCTGCGCGATGCGGTGGCCAAGGCGTTCTCTGCCCCCTCCCCCGACCTGTGGCCGTTCTTTGACGCGCTTGACGGGCTGCCGATTGCCTGCATCCGTGGCATGGCGTCCAATCTGCTGAGCGAGGAAACCTTGCAAGAGATGGAACGCCGCCGCCCCGATATGGTGGTCGCGCGGGTGCCGGGACGTGGGCATATTCCGTTTCTGGACGAACCAGAGGCGGTTGCGGCCTTGAATGAATGGATCGGGAAGATGCAATGAATATCGACATGATCCGCGCGGCAGCGCGGCGGCTGGAGGGGCACGTGCGGCGCACGCCTTTGCTGAACTCTCCGTTTCTGGATGACATCGCGGGGCGGCGCGTTTGGGTCAAGCCCGAGTGCCTGCAACACACCGGCAGCTTCAAGTTTCGCGGCGGCTGGTCGGCGGTGTCGGCACTGGAGCCCTCCGTGCGCGCCAAGGGGGTCATCGCCTTTTCCAGTGGCAACCACGCCCAAGGTGTTGCCTATGCGGCCAAGCTGCACGGGGTGCCTGCGGTGATCATCATGCCCGCCGACGCCCCCCGTCTGAAGATCGCCAACACCCGCGCACTTGGGGCCGAGGTCGTGCTTTATGACCGCATGACCGAGGACCGCGACGCCATCGGCGCGGCTATGGCGGAGGAACGCGAATTGACATTGATCAAGCCTTTCGATGATCCGCTGGTGATTGCCGGTCAGGGGACAACGGGGCTCGAGATCGCGCAGCAGGCCGCCGAGGCGGGGATCGCCCGTGCCGATGTAATTGCCTGCTGTGGTGGCGGAGGGCTGACCTCTGGCATCGCGCTGGCGCTTGAAGCCGAGGCACCGGGGCTGCGCGCGCGCACCGCCGAGCCCGAAGGCTTTGACGATGCCGCGCGGTCGCTCGCCGCAGGAGAGATCACGCGCAACGCCGCCCTTGGCGGGTCGATCTGCGATGCCATCGTCACGCCGCAACCGGGCGATCTGACCTTTCCGATCCTCAACCGGCTTTGCGGCCCCGGCCTTGTGGTCAGCGACACCGAAGCGCTGCATGCGATTGGCCATGCGTTCAACCGGCTGAAACTTGCGGCCGAACCCGGCGGGGCTGTGGCCCTCGCCGCCGCGCTGTTCCGGCAAGACGAGATCGACGGCGACGATGTGATCGTCACCATCTCGGGCGGGAATGTAGACAGTGATATTTTCTCGCGGGCGCTTGCCACGCTTGACTGACGCCCCACAGGAGGTTCTGACATGAAGATTTTCGATACTGGCGACGTGCGTCTGCATTACCGTGTGGATGGCCCCGAGGATGGTGCGCCTGTGGTCTTTGCCAACTCACTGGGGACTGATCTGCGCCTGTGGGATCCGATCCTGCCGCTGCTGCCCAAGGGTCTGCGCATCATCCGTTTTGACAAACGCGGGCATGGGCTGTCGTCCTGCCCGCCTGCGCCCTATGCGATGGGGGCGCTGATTGGCGACACGGAAAAGCTGCTGGATCATCTGGGCGTAAAGGGCTGCGTCTTTGTCGGGCTGTCCATCGGCGGGATGATCGCCCAAGGGCTCGCCACCAAGCGGCTGGACCTGATCCGCGCCATGGTGCTGTCCAATACCGCCGCCAAGATCGGTACCAAGGATATGTGGGCGGACCGCGTGCGCGCCGTGCAAGACAGCGGGATCGAACCGATGGCAGATACCATCATGGAACGCTGGTTCGCCGCCCCCTTCCGCGCCACGCCCGAGCTTGAGCTTTGGCGCAATATGGTCGTACGCCAACCGGCCGAAGGCTATGCCGGTTGCTCTGCCGCGATTTCGGGGACGGATTTCTATACCCCCACGGCGGCGCTGCGCCTGCCAGTGCTGGGGATTGCGGGCTCCGAAGACGGGTCCACGCCCCCTGATCTGGTGCGCGAGACCATCGAGCTGATCCCGGGATCGAAGTTCAAGATCATCCGCAAGGCCGGCCACCTGCCCTGCGTCGAACACCCGCAGGAATATGCAGCGCTGCTGACCGAGTTTTTGCAGGGCGTTGGCCATGTCTGACATCCTTTTGGTCCACGGCTCGTGCCACGGCGCGTGGTGCTGGCGCGATCTGATCCCTGCGTTGCAAGAATTGGGCCACAGCCCCCGTGCGATTGATCTGCCCAGCCACGGCGACGACACGACGCCGGTCAACGCGGTCACGCTCGACAGCTATGCCGATGCGGTGCTTGCGGCCTCTACCCCCGATACGGTGGTGGTGGGTCATTCGATGGGCGGTTTCGCCATCGGGGCGGCGGCACAGAAAGATCCAAGCGCCATGGCGCGGCTGATCTATCTATGTGCTTACGTCCCTGCGGCGGGGCTGTCGCTGGCCGAGATGCGCAAACAGGCCCCGTCGCAACCGCTGATGCCCGCTGTACGCCTCGCCCCCGACGGCAAAAGCTTTACCCTTGATCCCGCGATGACAGAGGCGCTGTTCTATCACGACTGCCCGCCGGATGTCGCAGGTTTTGCCGCACCGCGCCTCTGCGCGCAGGCCGTGGCCCCGACGATCAAGCCTCTGCCAGATACTGCCCGTGCGGACGCCATGCCGCGCAGCTATATCCGCTGTATGGACGACCGCACCATCCCGCCCGCCTATCAGGTCACGATGACGAAAGACTGGCCAAGCGCGGATGTTCATGAGATGGCCTGCGGGCATTCACCCTTCTTTACCGATCCAGCCGGTCTGGCGCGGATCATTGACGACATTATCCCGAGGTAACCCATGGCCGCCAGCGTCTTTGACAGCCCCCTGTACGCACAGCTTTTCAACACCGGTGACGCGGGCCGCCTGTTCTCGGACAGCGCTGCGATCCGCGCGATGCTGCTGGTCGAAGGGGCGCTGGCCAAGGTGCAGGGCAGCCTTGGTGTCATCCCCGAGATGAGCGCCGCCGCGATCCATCGCGCCTCTCTCGAGATACAGGTCGACCCCGGGGCGATCGCGGCCTCTACCGGAGAAAACGGCGTGTCCGTGCCCGGGCTTCTGGCGCAGTTCCGCGCCGAGATGCAGGCACCGGAATTTGCCCAGCACGTCCATTGGGGCGCGACCAGTCAGGACATCATCGACACGGCGCTGATGCTGCGCCTGCGTCAGGCGCTCAAGCTGGCGGAAACCGATCTGCGCGAGATCATCGCGGCCCTTGCGGCAGGTGCCGAACAGCACCAATCCCTGCCGATGCCTGCCCGCACCTATGGCCAGCACGCCACCCCCACCAGCTGGGGCGCGGTGCTGGCGGAATGGGGTATGCCGCTGTGCGATGCGCTCGACCAGCTTGAGGCGCTGCGCGAAGGGGCGCTGTTCGTGTCCCTGTCGGGGGCGGCGGGGACGGGCTCTGCCCTTGGTCCCAAGGCTGCCGAGACCCGCGCGCAGCTCGCCCAAGCCCTTGGGCTGCAAGACCCCGGGCGCAGCTGGCATGTGGACCGCGGCCCCGTTCTGCGCATCGCCGATTGGCAGGGCCGCGTGATGGCAGCGCTGGCGCATATCGCGCAAAGCACGCTGGCGCTGACCATGACCGAAACCGCCGAGCTTGCCCTTGGGGCGGCAGGCGCGTCGTCGACCATGCCGCAAAAACAGAACCCCGTGGGGCCCTCGGCGATTGTCGCCCTCGGGCACCAGTTTACCGGCCAGCGCGCCACGCTACAGGCCGCCGCGACGCATCAGCATCAGCGTGATGGCGGCGCGTGGTTCGCGGAATGGATGGCCGTGCCTCAGCTTGCACTGAGCCTTGCCGCCGCGCTGAACCACACAAAAAGCCTTGTCGCGGGGCTGACGCCGCACCCTGTGAAAATGCGCAGCGCGCTGACAGACGGGCTGGGCCTGATCCACGCCGAAGCGCTGAGCTTTGCCCTAGCCGAAACGATGCCCCGCCCCGAGGCCCAGAAGATCACCAAACAGCTTTGTCAGGATGCGCTGGCCAAACAGGTGCCGCTGGCCGATCTGGTCCACGCGGATTACCCCGACGTGGCCGAGACCCTTTTCGACCCGTCAACCCAGATGGGACAGGCCCCCGCAGATGCAGCCGCTTTTGTGGCCCGTGCGCGTGCGCTGTAACCGCGCAACCGGCGCGCGATAGCCCATGCGTCCGGCGGTCATATTTATCATCCTGACCGTCATGATCGATGCCATGGGCATTGGTCTGATCATCCCTGTGATGCCGGACCTGATCGCGCAGGTCCAATCCGCCGATCTGTCACGCGCCGCGCTGTGGGGCGGTGTGTTGGCGACGACATTCGCGGTGATGCAATTCCTGTTCAGCCCGCTGGTGGGCAGCCTTTCCGACCGCTTCGGGCGCAGGCCGGTGCTGCTGACCTCGCTGAGTGTGATGGCGCGGGTGGTCGCCTTGGTGCTCTTCCGGCGCGTGCGTATAAATCCCGCGCATGTGGACTGACATAACGTAAGCCTAACGCATCGCGGCGCATATAGGCTTGCGGGAGGGGGCAGAGCTTGCCACCCTCCCCCAAAACTCACGCGCCCGGAAGGACCCGTTATGCCGTTGATCAAAGCCGCCGTTTGCCATGAATTTGGTGCTCCCCTGAAAATCGAAGACGTAGAACTCCGTGCCCCCGAGGGGGCCGAGGTCGAGGTGACGCTGGATGCCGTAGCGATCTGCCATTCGGACATCTCCTTTGCCAGCGGCGGCTGGGGCGGATCGCTGCCCGCGGTCTATGGTCACGAGGCCGCGGGACGGGTGAGCGCTGTGGGCGACAGGGTAAGCGGCGTCTCGGTCGGGGATAGCGTTGTGGTCACGCTGATCCGCGCCTGCGGCAGCTGCCCCAACTGCGCCAGCGGTCGACCTGTGATCTGCGAAACCCCCTATGACGGCGACACCGGCCCGCTGAAAACCAAGGACGGCGGCAAGCTGCATCAGGCCATGGCATCCGGTGCCTTTGCCGAAAAAGTCGTTGTGGATCAGGCGCAGGTGGTCAGGATCAGCGCCGATATTCCCAAGGATGCCGCCAGCCTGATCGCCTGCGGGGTAATTACCGGCGTCGGTGCGGTGGTCAATGCTGCGCAATTGCGGGCCGGTCAGGACGTCGTGGTCATCGGTGCCGGTGGCGTCGGGCTGAACGCCATTCAGGGCGCGCGCATCGCCGGGGCCCGCCGCATCGTCGCCGTGGATATGAGCGCCGAGAAGCTGGAAATCGCCAAGGAGTTCGGGGCCACGGATGGTATCCTTGCCACCGAAGACAAACCCTGGGGGCAGTTGGAACAGGCGATTGGCCGCAAGGGCGTGGATGCGGTGATCGTGACCGTTGGGGCGATCCCTGCCTATAACGACGCGCCGAAGTACCTTGCCGCGGGGGGGCGTGTGGTCATGGTCGGCATGCCTCATATCGGCGACGGCGCGACCTATGACCCCGGCATATTCGCCGCAATGGGTCAGGGCACGGTCGGCTCCAAAATGGGCGACGTGGTGATCCAGCGCGATATTCCGTGGATGGTCGATCTATATGCCCAAGGACGGCTGAAACTGGACGAGCTGATCTCGGGGCGGTGGTCGCTGGAGCAGATCAACGACGCGATCGAGGATACCAAGACCGGTGCCGCACGGCGCAATGTCATCCTGTTTGACCGCTAGCGCCACGGGGGCCAGCCCCCGTACCCCCGGGATTTTGAACCATTTGGAAAAGAGGATCACGCGATGAAATTGCAAGATCTTGAGGTTATCGTCACAGCGCCCCCTGCCCCCGGTTGGGGCGGGCGCTATTGGATTTTGGTCAAGCTGACCACGGATACAGGGATAGTCGGCTGGGGCGAATGCTATGCGGCGTCGGTCGGGCCGCAGGCCATGCGCGCGGTGATCGAGGATGTTTTCGCACGGCATATGCAGGGCGAGAATCCCGAAAATATCGAGCTGATGTACCGCCGCGCCTATTCGTCAGGCTTTACCCAGCGGCCCGACCTGACCGTCATGGGCGCGTTTTCGGGGCTGGAAATCGCCTGCTGGGATATTCTGGGCAAGGATCGCGATCGTCCGGTCTATGCCTTGATCGGCGGCAGGATGAACGAACGCGTGCGGGGCTATACCTATCTTTACCCGCTGCCGCATCACGATATGACCGCCTTCTGGACCTCGCCCGAGATGGCGGCGGAATCGGCGCTGGACTGTGTGGCGCGAGGCTACACCGCGATCAAGTTCGATCCGGCGGGGCCCTATACCATGCGCGGCGGGCATATGCCGGCGATGACCGACATCTCGCAATCTGTCGCCTTTTGCAAAGCGATCCGCGCGGCGGTTGGCGACAAGGCCGATCTGCTGTTCGGCACCCACGGGCAATTCACCACCGCAGGCGCGATCCGGCTGGGACAGGCCATCGCGCCCTATAGCCCGCTCTGGTACGAAGAGCCGATCCCGCCAGATGCGGTCGAACAGATGGCCGCCGTAGCGCGGGCCGTGCCGATCCCTGTCGCGACCGGAGAACGGCTGACCACCAAGGCCGAGTTCGCGCCGGTGCTGCGGTCCGGGGCGGCGGCGATCCTGCAGCCTGCCTTGGGCCGTGTCGGTGGCATCTGGGAAGCCAAGAAGATCGCCGCCATGGCAGAGGTCTATAACGCGCAAATCGCGCCGCATTTATACGCCGGTCCAGTGGAATGGGCGGCCAACATCCATCTGGCCACGTCGATCCCCAATATCCTGATGTGCGAATGTATCGAAACGCCGTTCCACGACCAGTTGATCAAGAGCACGATAAAGGTAGAGGACGGGTTCATCACAGCCCCCACCGCAGCAGGTTTGGGGCTAGAGGTGGACGAGGCATTGGCCCGCGCGCATCCGTATACCGGCAACGGGCTGCACCTGGAAATGCAGGAAGCGCCTTGTGATTACGTCAACGGGAATGCGTTTGAAGGGGGGGCACCGTCGGTCAAATCCTGACGGGTCCGGTGGTATGAGGGGGCCGAAGCCCCCTCTGCCAGAGATTTAGAAGAACGCCTGCAGGCCGGTCTGGGCGCGGCCCAGGATCAGCGCGTGCACGTCGTGCGTGCCTTCATAGGTATTCACAGTCTCGAGGTTCATCATGTGGCGGATCACCTGGAATTCGCCGCTGATGCCGTTGCCGCCGTGCATGTCGCGGGACATGCGGGCGATGTCCAGCGCCTTGCCGCAGTTGTTGCGCTTGACGATAGAGATCATCTCGGGCGCGGCGTTGGCGTTGTCCATCAGACGACCCACTTGCAACGAGGCTTGCAGGCCAAGCGCGATTTCGGTCTGCATGTCGGCAAGTTTCTTTTGGAACAGCTGTGTCTGCGCCAGCGGCTTGTTGAATTGTTTGCGGTCCAGACCGTATTGACGCGAGGCGTGCCAGCAGAATTCAGCGGCCCCCAGTGCGCCCCAGCTGATGCCATAGCGGGCGCGGTTAAGACAGCCGAACGGGCCTTTCAGACCTTCGACATGGGGCAGCAGGGCATCTTCGCCGACTTCGACGTTATCCATCACGATCTCGCCTGTGATCGACGCGCGCAGCGACAGTTTGTTGCCGATTTTTGGCGCGGACAGACCCTTCATGCCTTTTTCAAGGATAAAGCCGCGGATCTTGCCGCCGTGCTCTTCGGACTTGGCCCAGACCACGAAGACATCCGCGATCGGCGCGTTCGAGATCCACATTTTAGAGCCGGTCAGCTTGTAGCCGTTGGCGGTTTTCACCGCACGGGTTTTCATGCCCGCAGGGTCGGAGCCCGCATCGGGTTCTGTCAGACCAAAGCAGCCGATGAATTCGCCGCTGGACAGTTTGGGAAGATACTTCATGCGCTGCTCTTCCGAGCCATAGGCGTAGATCGGGTACATGACGAGGCTGGATTGCACGGACATCATCGACCGATAGCCGCTGTCCACGCGTTCCACTTCGCGCGCAACCAGACCGTAAGACACATAATTGCCGCCCAAGCCGCCGTATTGTTCGGGCACGGTGACACCCAGAAGGCCCATGTCGCCCATCTCGCGGAAGATCGCGGGGTCGGTGGTTTCATTGGCAAAAGCGTCGATCACGCGGGGCTGCAGCTTTTCCTGCGCATAGGCGCGCGCGCTTTCCTGGATCATGCGTTCGTCTTCGGTCAGCTGTTCGTTCAGGCGGAACGCATCCGCCCAATCAAAGCTGCCCATGTCGGGGGCGTCTTTGGCTTTCAATACGGGCAATTCGTTGCTCATGGTATGTCCTCCTCGGGGTTCGGATTTGGGCGCAGTATTGCAAAGCCCGGCGGCAATGACTATCGCTGGATACTCCTGAACCTATGAGTCAAAGTCATATGATCGCCCCGCGTCGCTTCCTTCCGTCGGTCAACGCCCTGCTCGCATTCGAGGCAGTGGCACGCTTGGGCAGCGCCACATTGGCGGCGCAGGAACTGTCCCTCACGCAAAGCGCGATCAGCCGGCAGCTCAAGACGCTAGAGGCGCAGTTGAATGTGGCGCTGCTGGATCGCCAGGGGCGTCAGCTGGTACTGACAGAGGCGGGGAAAAGCTATGTAATTCAGGTGCGTGACGTGTTGAACAGGCTGGCTCAGGCCTCCATCACCGCGCGCACGAACCCGATTGCGGGGGCGCTGAACCTTGCCATTCTGCCGGGGTTCGGGATGCATTGGCTGGCCCCGCGGCTGCGCGACTTTGCCCAGTCCCACCCGGAGGTGACGGTGAACCTCAGCACGCGGCTGCATCCGTTTTCTTTCCAGAACAGCCCCTTTGACGCTGCAATACATTTTGGCAAGGAAGACTGGCCCGGTGTGCGCTATTTGCCGCTGATGCCCGAGACGGTGGTCCCCGTCTGCGCGCCCGAGCTGCTCACCGAACCGCTGGAGGATCCCAGCCAGATCCTGCGCTATGCGCTGCTGCATCTGGATACCCGCCCGCGCGGCTGGTCGCGGTGGCTGAGCGCGCTTGGTGTCACGCAAGAACCCCCTGCCGGCATGATGTTCGACCAGTTTTCAACCATGGCGCAGGCGGCGGTGCACGGGTTGGGCGTGGCGCTGCTTCCGACCTTTTCCGCCGAGCCTTATCTGCGCGACGGGCAGCTTGTGCTGGCATCAACGCAGACGACACAGAGCATCGGGAATTACTACCTCGTCTGGCCCGAGGACCGTGCCGAAACCGCGGCCTTGCAGTCGTTCAAGACGTGGCTCGACGGGCAAACGGGTCAGGTTCTTTAGCATAGGCCAAGGTTCTGAGGCATATCCGCCCTATTTCCGCCGCAATCCTGCATTAGCACACCCTTCATCAGTTTTAGGGGGGGGGCCCCTTTTGAAAGGGAGCATGGATATGCCAATTTCACTTACCAAACTCATTTCTGCGGGCGCGACAGCGGTCACACTTGCGGCTGCCACCGCAGCGACCGCGCAAACCCATGACGTCGTGATCTTTGACGACGCCTTCTTTCCTGCCGTGATCTATGTCGACGCCGGGGACGAGCTGCGTTTTGTCAACAACGCCAGCGCCGCGCGCAACGTCAGCGCGGGTGACGGGTCGTGGTCATCCGGCACGCTGGAAACCGGCAGCAGCTTTAGCCAAACGGTAGAGGCAAACAGCCAAGTGACCTTTATCGGCACATCGCTTGGGGAAAACCCCAAAAGCTACTCCGGCGAGATCAGCTTTGACCCCGCACCGCTGAGCGAGTGATCGGGTCCATCCCTGCGCTTGTCGCAGGTGCTTGAAATACAAACGGCGCGCCCCTGTTTCCAGCGGCGCGCCGTTTCGCGTTGATATGGCGACTTGGCTTACTTCACCGTGATGCGGCCATCGGTATAGGGCGTATAGGCCCCGTTGGCGGCGATGAATTCAGCCGTCACATCCGCCAGATCGGGACCGTAATCATAGGCGTTCTGCGCAGAGGTAAACGGCGCATAGCCGTCGCCGCCATTGCGCACATAGTTGTTGGACACGACGCCATAGGTTTTTTCGGGATCAAGCGGCATGCCGGATACGGTGACATCGCTGATGCGGCTGCCCGGCTCGGCGCTGGTGTCCACGGTAAAGGTCATGCCCGCCACTTGCGGAAAACGCCCCGCGACCTCTTCGATCTGGCTCACGCCATTTTCCAGCGCCTCTACCAATGCCGCACCGGTGACCTGAAAGGTCGACAGGGTGTTCTGGAACGGCAGCACCGCCAGTACTTCGCCCATGGTCACCTCTCCGGCGTCGATGGAAGAGCGCAAGCCGCCGCTGTTCTGGATCGCGACCTCGATCCCCTGATCCGCCACACGGGCCAGCATCGCATCAGCAACGAGGTTGCCCATCTGACATTCCTGCACGCGGCAGACCGACCGGTCGCCCTCGATCGGCTCGGTGGTTTCGGCGACGACCTTGCTGCGCAGTTCTTCCAACGGTTGGGCCAGCTCGCCGATACGGGCGACGGTGGTCTCGTCCTCTGCGACGCCTGCGTCGATCAGGATCGGATCGCCCGAGGCTTCCTTGATCTTACCCTCGTCATCGAAGGTCACGTTCAGCTCGCCCAGATATTTACCGTAGGCATAGGCCTGCACAATAGCCGTATCCTTGACCATCGTCGGATAGGCCCCTTCGGCTTTTTCATCGGTATTGGACAGCAGCGTATTGGTGTGCCCGCCGACGATCACATCAACACCTGTGGTATTCTCGGCGACCATCTGGTCGACCCCATAGCCAGAGTGGCTGAGCACGATGATCTTGTTGATACCCTGCGCGGTCAGCAGATCGACCTCGCCCTGCACGGCAGCCACGGAATCGGTAAAGACGACGTTGTCTCCGGGGCTCGACAGTTCGTGGGTGTCTTCGGTGGTCAGCCCGATCAGGCCGATCTTTTCACCGCCACGCTCGATCACAGCAGATTTCGCCAGCTTGTCCGCCAGCAGCGGTTCGGCAGAGACATCGGCATTCGACATCAGGATGGGAAAGTCGATCGCCTCCATGAAACCGGCAAGCACTTCGGGGCCATCGTCGAATTCGTGGTTGCCCACAGTCATGCCGTCATAGCCCAGCATGTTCATCATCTCGGCTGCCATCTTGCCCTTGTAGTGGGTGTAGAACAGCGAGCCCTGAAACTGGTCCCCGCCGTCGACCAGCACATAGTTGTTGGTGCGCGCCTTGGCGTCCTTGATCGCGTTGACCAGCCGTGCGGTGCCCCCGAAACATTCACCGGCGGTATTGTCCTCGACGGAACAAGGGCCATCGTATTTGCTGATCGGTTCAAACCGCGCGTGGAAATCATTGGTGTGCAGGATGGTCAGACTATAATCCGCCGCTGCCATGCCCGAGGTCAGCGCAAGCGCTGCCGTGGCTGTCAGGAATCGTTTCATGATGGGTCCCCCCTTTGGGTTGAATTATGCACCTATGGTGACCCCCAGTTTGCCCCCTTGTCAAAGACCATCTGAGCGCAAACCCGCCCTTCCCCAAGGTCACCGCCCTGCGCTGCGGCAAAGCGCACAGCCCTTGACCGTTTGCACCGACCAAGGCATCACAGCGGCTATGTTGATTTACAAAATTTTCCGCTCCAATGAATGGCAGGCCCTGCGCCGCGACGGCTCTACCACGGGCGCGCCGGTTGATGTCGCCGATGGCTATGTGCATTTCTCGACCTCTGAACAAGCGGCTGAAACCGCTGCGAAACACTTTGCCGGTGAGGCAGACCTGTTTCTTCTGGCCGTAGAGACCGACCGCCTTGGCGATGCGCTGAAATGGGAGGTGTCGCGCGGCGGCGCCGAGTTCCCGCATCTGTACCGCATGCTCATGCTAGAGGATGTGGTTTGGGCCCAGCCCCTGCCCTTGCTGAACGGGGCGCATGAATTTCCCGCTGGCTTTAAGGAAGCTCAATGATGACAGGATATATCGACCCGGATCGCGCACAGTTCGACGCCTTCAAGGGGCTGGACCGCGACACGCCGCTGAATATGGTGAACCTTGTCAAACTGCGCGACAAGGCCGCCTACCCAGACGATCACGCGCTGGCCGCCAAGGCGCTGACAGGGGCGCAAGCCTATAAGAACTACGGTGCGGAAAGTGGGCCGGTGCTGGCAGATGTCGGCGGATCGATCCTGTGGCGCGGCCAGTTCGAGGCGACGCTGATCGGCCCCTCGGACGAGGATTGGGATGTGATGTTCATCGCACAATACCCCAACGCCCATGCCTTTTTGCAGATGATCTCGGACCCGCGGTACAAACAGGCGGTGGTTCACCGTCAGGCCGCGGTTGTGACATCGCGCCTGATCCGCAGCGCACCGCTGCCCCTGACGGATGAATTTGCATGAAACGCATGGCCGAGCAGCTGGGGCTGCGCGCCCTGCATCAGGTTGACCCCGAAACGGCCCATGGTCTGGCAATCACCGCACTGCGGCTTGGCTTGGCCCCTACCCCCGGTCCGGTCACATCGAAACGGCTGAAAACCTCGCTTGCCGGGATGAGCCTGCCCAACCCTGTCGGCCTTGCCGCGGGGTTTGACAAGAACGCCACCGCCGTCGCGCCGCTGTCCAACGCGGGTTTCGGCTTTATCGAGGTCGGGGCCGCCACGCCCCTGCCCCAACCCGGCAACGACAAACCCCGTCTGTTCCGCCTGACCGAGGACCGCGCGGCGATCAACCGCTTTGGCTTCAACAACGAAGGCATGCAGGCGATCTGCACGCGACTGGCGCGCCGCGGCGCGGGCGTGCCCGTGGGGCTCAACCTTGGGGCCAACAAGACCAGCACCGACCGCGCCGCCGATTTCGCCCGCGTGATGGAGCTTGCCCGCGATCACGTGGATTTCGCCACGGTCAATGTATCCTCACCCAATACCGAAAAGCTGCGTGACCTGCAGGGCAAGGCCGCCCTCGCAGCACTTCTGGCCGGCGTGATGGAGGTGCGCGGCGATACGCCCGTGTTCCTGAAAATCGCCCCCGACCTCACCGAGGCGGAGATCGCCGATGTGGCCGAGGTCGCCAATGACGCAGATGTGGCCGCGATCATTGCCACGAATACAACGCTGGACCGCACCGGCCTGAAGAACGCGCAGCGTGACCAGATGGGCGGGCTGTCGGGCGTGCCCCTGTTCGAAAAATCCACCCGCGTGCTGGCGCGCCTGTCGACGCTTACCGATATTCCGCTGGTGGGCGTCGGGGGCATCAGCTCGGCCGAGGATGCCTATGCCAAAATCTGCGCAGGCGCTTCGGCGGTGCAGCTTTATACGGCGCTCGTCTATGGCGGGCTGTCACTGGCGGCGGATATCGCCAAGGGGCTCGACAAACTGCTGAAGCAGGACGGGTTCGATACCGTAGCCGATGCCGTGGGCAGCAACCGCAGCGCCTGGCTTTGACAGGACGCACGGGCGCAGATCGGGGCGCGATCCGCGTGACTTCGCCCCGACCCTGCGCGGGCGGGGCCTATCCCGCCGCACGCTCCAACGCGGGGTAGCGCAGCGCCAGCGTGACCCCACGCGCGACAAAGGAGACCAGCAGCGAAATCCACAGCCCGTGGTTGCCCAGCCACGGCACCAGCAGCGCCGCACTTGCACAGTAGATCACAAACGACACCGCCATCATGTTGCGCATGTCCCGCGACCGCGTGGCCCCGATAAAGATCCCGTCCAGCATCCATGAGGCCCACCCCAGCAGCGGGGCCGCGACCATATAGGGCAAGAACACCCGCGCCTCTTCGCGCACAAGCGGGGCCGTGGTCATGAGGTCGATGATCATGCCCCCGCCCCACGCGAAGCCCACGGTCATCAAGGCACAGGCCAGCAGACCCCAACCGCTGGTCAGCACCGCACCGCGCCGCAGGACATCACGCTGCTTGCCGCCCATGGCCCGCCCGACCAGCGCCTCGGCCGCAAAGGCGAAACCGTCAAGCGCAAAGGCCGTGATCATCAGGAATTGCAGGAGCACCTGGTTAGCGGCGAGCTTTACATCCCCCAACCCCGATCCCAGAAACAGGAACGAGACGAACACCGCCTGCAACAGAAGCGACCGCACAAGGATGTCGCCGTTGACCTTCATCATGTTGATCCAGCGCGGCCCGTCGAACACCTGCGCCCAGTCCCGCCATGCGGGCACTCCGAAAGCCGCACGGCAGAACCACAGCCCAAGCGCCGCACCCGACCATTCCGCCAGAAAGGTCGCGATGGCGACGCCCTGGATCCCCCAGCCGAGCCCCAGCACGAACCACAGGTCCAGCGCGATATTCAGCCCGTTCATCCACAGTTGCACCACCAGCACGGCACGAGTGCGTTCCTGCGCGATCAGCCATCCGGTGATCGCGTATATCGCAATCGCCGCCGGGGCGGACCAGACGCGGATCCCCATATAGGACCGGGCGAGGTTTTCGACCTCTGCGCTGGCCGGAGAAACCTGAAACGCCGCCCAGAACAGCGGTATCTGCAGCATCACCAGCGCAAGGCCCGCCAGCCCGCCGATCAGCAGCCCGCGTGTCAGCAGTGCCGCGACCTCTGCCTCGTTGTTGTTGCCTGCCGCCTGCGCGGTCAGCCCCACGGTGCCCATCCGCAGAAATCCGAATACCCAGTAAAGCGATGACAGGATGATCGCGCCGATGCCCACGGCTCCGATCGGGGCCGCCAACCCGATCTGCCCGACGACGCCGGTATCCACCGCGCCCAAGATGGGCACAGTGGCGTTGGAGATAACAATCGGGATGGCGATGTTCAGCACGCGGCGGTGGGTCACCACCTCTTTCGCGGATAGTTTGCCTTGGGCGACGGCGCTGACTTCGCCCTTGGGGATCGCGTCAGTCACGGCGTTGGGGCATCAGGAAATGACCCGTTGCCTGCGCGAAAAGCTTGCTGCGGTTGTCCTGCCATGCCTCGACATGCACCGAGGCATAGCGCCGCCCCGACCGGTTGATCCGCGCGCGCGCATAGGCATCGCGCGGCAGACCCGAACGCAGGTAATCGACGGTAAAGTCGATGGTCTTGGGCAGTCGTGGCAAATGCGTCGCATCCATCTTTTCGACGGCCAGCGCACCGGATTCAAGATCCTCCCACAGGTATTCCCAGCTTAGCGTGATGATCGAGGTCACCTCAAGGAACGAGGCCGTGACCCCACCGTGCAGCGCCTGCAACAGCGGATTGCCGATCAGCTTGTCGGAAAACGGCAGAACGCCGGTCAGCTCGTCGCCACGGCGGTCGAACTCGATCCCCAGAAAGCTGATGTAGGGCACGCCGTCCACCAGCGCGCGCAGCGCCGCATCGCGACGCTTTTTGACGACCTGTACCGCCTCGGGTTTGCTCCGTGTGCTCATCGTTTGCCCTCCACCGTGAAACTGCCGGTGGCGGTGGCGACCGGGCTGCCGTCTTCTTCGTCCTGTGCCGTGGCGCGCACAAAGGCAACATTCCGCGTCACGTGATAACATTCCGCCCGCGCCGTGATCCGTTGACCGGGCACAGCCGCGCGCAGATATTCGATGCGCAAATCAATCGTCGCCGTCCCGCCGGGATTGCTGGGGTGGCTCATCACCGCGGCCCCGCAGCAGGTATCCATCAACGCCGACACGGCCCCGCCATGCAAGACACCTGTGCGCGGATCGCCGATCAGCCGTTCATCATACGGCATGTCGATCACGGCGACGCCACCATCCAGCTCTTGCAGTTCCATCCCCAGGGCACCGCTGTAAGGCAGCGCCGCGATGAACTGCTTGGCGATGCGAAGTTTGTCTGACATTTTTTACTTCCTTGGCGTTATTCTCCCCATATCAACCGAGCGGCCAAGCAAGAGCAACCCCAGTGTTGCGCTTGGAAAGTGAACCGCATAGTTTCCGAACTTGAGGAGACCAAGATGACAGACAAACGCCTGAACTTTAAAGAAATGTGTGCGGAGTTTGACGTCACGCCGCGCACGTTGCGCTATTACGAGTACATAGAACTGCTCCACCCCGAGCGCGAAGGCCGGTCCCGCAGCTATGGCGCGCGGGAAATCGCCCGCATGAAGCTGATCATGCGGGGGCGCAAGTTCGGGTATTCGCTGGAAGGCATCCGCCAGTGGCTGCTGATCTATGAGAACGAAGGCACCGAAGCGCAAATGCGGGCGTGGGTCATTAGCGCGGACCGCCAGTTGGGAGAGCTGGCAGAACAGCGCAAGCAGTTGGACGAAGCCATCGAAGAGCTGCAAAAATCCCGCGACGATACAGAGGCCGCATTGGCCAAGCGCGACTGATATTTGCGTAGCGCCTTGGGTTTACGGGGCGCTACCACAACTGACAGCCGCTGGCTGGAGGGTGCCGTCGTTGGCAGCATCAAGCTATGGTATGAGAAATCGATGCGATGCGGGCTGGCTTACGCCTGTCGCGCGGCCATCCGACCCATCACATCGGAAAGACGGGTAAGATCTGCTGCTGTCACAATCAGCTCCGACAGTGAATCAGCGTCGAGGCAGGCAGCAAATTCATACGCCACGTCTTCAACAAGCTTGGCCGCATCCTTGAGCCCCCGCGATGCGGAAGACGCGGAAATCACCGGCCCCTGCGCAAGATCATAGGAATTAGGTGTCGTTGAGGGTTTCGGGGGTTTGTTCTGCGCCACGGCCTGTCCACTTACGGTTGAGAATTCGCCACGACTATGCGTCCGACAGGTGATGCGCACGTCCCGTAAGTGCGCGACATCCGGTCACGCTCTCTGCATTACGACAGGTTATCCAGCGACGGGTCGATCAGGCCAAAGGCCAGCCCCCGCACCGCCGCGCGAGTCCTGTCGGTCACATCCAGTTTGCCAAACAGACGCCGCATGATCGTATCGACCGTGTGTCGCGACACCCCCATGATCTGCGCGATCGAGGTGTTGCTCTTGCCGCGCGCGATCCAGCGGAGCAATTCCAGCTCGCGCGGGGACAAGCGCCGATTGGGTGCAGCAGGGCCTGCCACAAGCGCGCAGAACCGCATATGGGCAAACTGGCTGGCGACGTGCAGGTCCAGAACCTCTGCATCGGTCGGACGCGGCCTGTCGTGGTGAAAGCCAATACTGACCAAAGCATTGCGCGCCTGTGGCCCAAAGACCTGACAGACCAGACCATCGGCAAAGCCGAATTCTCTCGCTGTGTTCAGATAGGCTTTCTGCTTTTCGGTCAAGGTGGTCAGCTGCGGCAGGTCACGCCAGAAGAACGGGGTGATCTGTGAGGCCGCGAAGGGGGGAAACGGATCGTCCAGATACAGGTGCTCTTCGGTATACATCCGGTGAAACTCTGCCGGGATACCGATCGCGACAGCGCCAAAGCTAGAGTCCCCCAGCGATTGCACATCAATACTATGGTAGGTGACCGTGCGAAAATCCTGCGCTTTGGCAAAGCGTTGCACCAGCAGCCATAGCGCCGAAACGCTGCTGACCTCGCGCAGACACTCTGTGAATAATCGCGGATCCATATCCTCGGACATATCACCCCCCCCCGGCCGATAAAACTTGCTCCCCCACATCACTTAGTCGGCACGAGATACCTATCAATGACCGCCCGGGGAAAATCCCTGAGGGGTTACGCAGATTTACTCAACGTAAAGCAAATGTTTGACGTAGCGTCCAAGTTACGTAAGCTTGTTTCTGGGTTATACCGCTCCCAGTTTAGGTGAAGTTGACCGTTCTACAGCAGTGATAGAATAGCGAGTAACTGATATGTCCAACACTACGATGACCATCCGCGAGATGTGCACCGCCTTCGATGTGACCCCGCGCACCTTGCGGTTCTACGAAGCGAAAGAACTGCTTTTCCCCGAACGTCAGGGACAAAAGCGCCTGTTTACCAAACGGGACCGTGCGCGGCTGAAACTGATCCTGCGTGGCAAGCGCTTTGGCTTCAGCCTCGAAGAAATCCGCCAGTTGCTGGACCTGTACCACATGGGCGACCAGCAACAGACCCAATTGGCGCGCACCTATGACATCGCGCGCGAACGTCTGGCCGACCTCGAAGCACAGCGCGAGGATCTGAACAACGCCATCGACGACCTGCAAAACCAGTTGAAATGGGGGGAGAAAATGATCGCCTCCATCAACAGCGCCCGCAACGCGGCAGAATAGGCCCGCAGTCCGGCGCACCCGAACACCTGATACACCGACCTAGATATACTGACCAAACGACGGCCAGATGGCCAAGGGAGAACACCACATGCCGAGCTACACCGCCCCGATCAAGGATATGCAATTCGTCCTGCACGATGTGCTGAACGTCACCGCGTCGTCCACCCCCGGCTACGACGAGCTTGAGGCGGATTTCACCTCTGCCATTCTGGAAGAAGCAGGCAAGCTGACCTCCGAAGTCCTCGCCCCGCTGAACGCGGTGGGTGATCAGGAAGGCTGCCGTCTGGAGAACGGCGTCGTCTACACCCCCAAAGGGTTCAAGGACGCCTTTGCAAAGGTCAAGGAAGGCGGCTGGACCGGTCTGGACATGCCAGAGCAATACGGCGGCCAGAACATGCCCTATATCCTCGGCACCGCCGTGGGCGAGATGTTCTCGGCGTCCAACCAGGCGTTCACCATGTATCAGGGCCTGACCCACGGTGCGGCCTCGGCGATCCTCGCCCACGGCTCTGACGCCCAAAAAGATACATATCTGCCCAACATGGTGTCCTGCGAATGGACCGGCACCATGAACCTGACAGAGCCCCACTGCGGCACCGATCTGGGCCTGATGCGCACCAAGGCAGCGCCACAGGAAGACGGCAGCTATAAGATCACCGGCCAGAAAATCTTTATCTCGTCCGGTGAACACGACATGGCCGATAACATCATCCATCTGGTGCTGGCCAAGATCGAAGGCGGCCCCGAAGGCATCAAGGGCGTATCGCTGTTCATCGTGCCCAAGTTCATGGTCGAGGAAGACGGCTCGCTTGGCGAACGCAACGCGGTGTCCGTCGGCTCCATCGAAGAGAAAATGGGCATCCACGGCAACTCTACCTGTGTGATGAACTATGACGGCGCGGTCGGCTACCTGCTGGGTGACGAACACAAAGGCATGCGCGCGATGTTCACCATGATGAACGAAGCCCGCGTGGGCGTCGGCATGCAGGGTCTGGCGCAGGCCGATGTGGCCTATCAGAACGCGCTGGCCTACGCCAAGGACCGCCTGCAAGGCCGTGCCGTCACCGGGACAGAGCACCCCGACAAGCCTGCCGATCCGCTGATCGTCCACCCCGATATCCGTCGCAGCCTGATGGAGCAGAAATCCTTTGTCGAAGGGGCGCGGGCGTTCATCCTCTGGGGGGCCAGCCTGATCGACGCGGCACACCGCGCGGATGACAAGGATGCCGACGGGCTTGTCTCGCTGATGACCCCCGTCATCAAAGGCTTCCTGACCGACATCGGCTATGACATGACGGTCAAGGCGCAGCAGGTCTATGGCGGCCACGGCTATATCGAGGAGTGGGGCATGTCCCAGTTCACCCGCGACGCCCGTATCGCCATGATCTACGAAGGGGCCAATGGCGTTCAGGCGCTGGACCTCGTGGGCCGCAAGCTGGCGCAGGACGGTGGCAAACACGTCATGGCCTTCTTTGATATGGTCAAGACCTTCATCAAGGAAAACGCAGGCCAGGACGCCGAGTTCGACGCCAGCTTTATGGAGCCGCTGAAGGCTGCCAGCAAAGACCTGCAATCGGCGGGCATGTACTTCATGCAAAACGGCATGAAGAACCCCAACAACGCGCTCTCGGGGTCGAATGACTTCATGCATATGTTCGGGCATGTCTGTCTGGGCCTGATGTGGGCGAAAATGGGTCTGGCCGCGAAGAAAGCGCTGAAAGATGGCACCGGCGACGCGTCCTTCTACGAGACCAAGCTGGCAACCGGCCGTTTCTACATGGCCCGCCAACTGCCCGCGACTTCGCTGCATCTCAAGCGGATCGAAACCGGCGCGGATACTGTGATGGCGCTGGACGCGGCAAACTTCTAGGTTGCACCGGGGTGGGGACATCCCCCCACCCCGATGCTGACTGAAAGGACGCCCGATGCCCAAACGTTTCCGCCTGACCCGCCGCTTCCCTGTCGCCATGACCGAAGACGGCTACCGCCGCCTGAAGAAATTCGCAGCAGAGGCGGGATTGGATGAAGGCGAAGCGCTGTCGTTTCTCTTCGAGAACTTCAACAGCGTGATCGACGAAGAGAACCTGACCGCGCGACTGCGGCTGTTCAACGCGAAACTGGACGGACGAAAGAGGTAGCACACCACCACACCCCGAACGCCCTGCCGAACCCGACCCTTCGGGGAGAGTTTAAGGGGCAAAATGAAGCGCAAACACCCTGCCCTGATCCTGCGATCCGCACAACCAAAGCAGGGCTTCACTTTGCACGCGGCTCAGCTCTCCAGCCTGCCGCGCGGGGGTTGAATACGACAGGATGATTAGTAACTGATTAACGCAAACCCGCGCATCTTCATTTTGCCGGATAAACTCCACGGGGGTGTGGGGGTGTGAAACCCCCACGGGACGACGATCGACACACAGGACTTGAGGGAGGGTTCAGATGACCATCAAACTGCATTGCTTCGGCGAAAGCGGAAACGCCTATAAGGCGGCGCTTGCGCTGCAGCTGTCGGGGCTCGACTGGGAGCCGGTGAAGGTTGATTTCTTCGGCGGCGAAACCCGCACGCAGGATTACCGCACGACGATCAATAACATGGGCGAAGCGCCGGTGATGATTGATGGAGACATCCGTCTGACCCAATCCGGCGTGATCCAGGATTATGTCTCGGAGCAATCCGGCAAATTCGGCGGGGGCAATCCGGAAGAGCGCCGAGAGATCCTGCGGTGGGTGCTGTGGGACAACCACAAGCTCAGCTCGAACGCCGGTATGACGCGTTTTTTGATGAACTTCATGCCCGAAGACAAGCAGCCCAAAGAAGTCATCGGCTTTATGCAGGGGCGTTTGTCTGCGGCCTATGCCGTGCTGAACGACCATCTGAACGGCCGCGACTGGATTGTCGGCGACGGGATCACCAACGCCGACCTCAGCTGCTGCGGCTATCTGTATTACCCCGAGCCTTTCGGCTTTGTCCGCAAGGACTGGCCCCATATCGACGCGTGGCTCACGCGTCTGAGCGACACACCGGGCTGGAAAGCCCCCTACGACCTGATGCCCGGCAGCCCTGCTGACCGCGCCTGACCCAAAGGGAGACACCACATGACCGAAGCATATATCTACGACGCCCTGCGCACCCCGCGTGGCAAGGGCCGCAAAGACGGCGCCCTGCACGAGCTGACTTCGTTGCGCCTGTCCGCGCTGACGCTCAATGCGATGAAAGAGCGCAACAACCTGGAAGGCCACGCCGTCGAGGACGTGATCTGGGGGAACGTGACCCAGGTGATGGAACAGGGCGGCTGTCTGGCGCGCTCTGCCGTGCTGGCATCCGATCTGGATGAACGCATCCCCGGCCTGGCCATCAACCGTTTCTGCGCCTCTGGCATGGAAGCTGTGAACCTTGCCGCCAACCAGGTGCGCGGCGGCGCAGGCATGGGCTATATCGCCGGTGGCGTTGAAATGATGGGCCGCGTGGCCATGGGCAGTGATGGTGCTGCGATTGCCGTTGATCCTTCGCTCGCGATGGAGCGGTATTTCGTGCCGCAGGGCATCTCGGCTGACATCATCGCGACCGAATACGGCTTTACCCGTGACGAGGCCGACAAGCTGGCGATGCAGTCGCAGCAGCGTGCCAAGAAAGCCTGGGACGAAGGGCGCTTTGATAAATCCGTGATCGAGATCAAGGACCAGAACGGTCTGTCGATCCTCAGCCATGACGAATACATGCGCCCCCAGACCGACATGCAGTCGCTCGGGTCGCTGAACCCTGCGTTCCAGCAGATGGGCGAGGTCATGCCCGGCTTTGATAAGGTCGCGCTGATGAAATATCCGCACCTCGAAAAGATCAACCACATCCACCACGCGGGGAACTCCTCGGGCATCGTGGACGGTGCGGCGGCTGTCCTGATCGGGAACAAGGAATTCGGCGAGAAATACGGCCTCAAGCCACGCGCGCGCATCCGTGCGACCGCCAAGATCGGGACCGACCCGACCATCATGCTGACCGGTCCTGTTCCCGTGACCGAAAAGATCCTCGCCGACAATGGCATGAACATCAACGACATCGATCTGTTCGAGGTCAACGAGGCCTTCGCCGCTGTGGTCATGCGCTTCATGCAGGCGTTCGACGTTGATGAAAGCAAGGTCAACGTGAACGGCGGGTCGATCGCCATGGGTCACCCCTTGGGGGCCACCGGCGCGATGATCATCGGCACGCTGCTGGACGAGCTTGAGCGTTCGGACAAGGAAGTCGGGATGGCCACGCTTTGTATCGCCTCCGGCATGGGTGCCGCCACCATCATCGAACGCGTTTGATGGGCGACCAGCCGCATCCTTTCCACGCCGTGGCCGATCTGGCAGCGCGGCGTGGGCTGAGGGACCTTAAGCTCGCAGAAGAACGCGGGGCGCAATATGTGCGCCTGTATCAGGCCACGCCGCCGCTGTTCTTCAAGCATCGCAACGATCCAAGCGACAGCTATGACCGCGAGCGGTTCAAGGACTTCAAACGGATACTGTTAAGCGAGGAAGACTGCGACAAAGGCCCCGAAGCCACCATCGCCTTGATCCGCTCACTGCTTGAAAAATTCGCTGACTATACGCCTCAGCGCTCGTAACACACTCCAAATCAGGGAGAGATTTAAATGACCGATTTCACCATGAAGACAGACGCCGACGGCGTCGCCATCATCACCTGGGACGTGCCCGGAAAATCCATGAACGTCATGTCGATCGAGGGCCTGTCCGAGCTGGACAGCATCATCGACACAGTCCTATCCGACGACGCCATCAAGGGGGCCGTGATCACCTCTGGCAAGGACGGGTCCTTTGCCGGTGGTATGGACCTGAACCTGCTTGCCAAGATGCGCGAAGACGCAGGCGATGATCCGGCACAGGGGCTGTTTGACGGCACGATGAAAATGCACGCCCTGCTGCGCAAGATCGAACGCGCGGGCATGGACGCAAAAACCAACAAGGGCGGCAAGCCGATTGCCTCTGCCCTGCCCGGCACAGCCGCGGGCATCGGGCTTGAACTGCCGCTGGCCACGCACCGCATCTTTGTCGCCGACAACCCAAAGGCGCGTATCGGTCTGCCCGAGATCATGGTCGGCATCTTCCCCGGCGCGGGCGGCACCACCCGTCTGGCGCGCAAACTGGGCGCGATGGCCGCATCGCCCTTCTTGCTGGAAGGCAAGATGGTTGCCCCTGCTGCCGCGAAATCTGCCGGTCTGATCGACGAAGTTGTCGCTGATCCGGTAGCCGCCGCGAAAGAATGGGTGCTGAATGCAAAGGATGCGGACATTCTGAAACCCTGGGACGCCAAGGGCTACAAGATGCCCGGTGGTGCCCCCTATCACCCTGCGGGCTTCATGACGTTTGTCGGGGCCAATGCGATGGTCAACGGCAAGACCCAAGGTGCCTTCCCTGCGGCCAAGGCCCTGATGAGCGCCGTATACGAAGGCTCGCTTGTGCCATTTGATACCGCGCTGAAGATCGAGGCGCGCTGGTTCACCAACATCCTGCTGAACCCGTCCTCCTCTGCCATGATCCGGTCGCTGTTCCTGAACAAGGAAGCGCTGGAAAAAGGCGCGGTACGTCCCGAAGGCGTTGCCGATCAGCGCGTCAAGAAACTGGGCGTTCTGGGGGCTGGCATGATGGGTGCGGGCATCACGCTTGTGTCCGTGCAAGCCGGGATCGAGGTCGTGTTGATCGACCAGACCCAAGAAGCCGCCGACAAGGGCAAAGCCTACTCCGCCAGCTTCTTTGACAAGGGCATCGCGCGCAAGAAATCCACCGAGGAAAAGAAAGCCGCCGCCCTTGATCTGATCACCGCGACCACCGATCTGGACGCGCTGAAAGGCTGTGACCTGATCATCGAAGCCGTCTTCGAAGACCCTGCCGTCAAGGCCGAGATGACCAAGAAGGTCGAAGCCGTGATCCCCGAGGATTGCATCTTTGCCTCCAACACCTCGACCCTGCCGATCACCGAGCTGGCCAAAGCCTCCAGCCGGGCGGATCAGTTCATCGGCATCCACTTCTTCTCGCCCGTCGAGAAAATGGCGCTGGTGGAAATCATCAAGGGGGCCGAGACTGGCGACCGTGCGGTAGCCAAATCGCTCGACTATGTGCGCCAGATCCGCAAGACGCCGATCGTGGTCAACGACGCGCGGTTCTTCTATGCCAACCGCTGCATCATCCCCTATGCCAACGAAGGCGCGCGGATGATCACCGAAGGGGCGGCACCGCAACTGGTCGATCACGCGGCGCAGCTTCTGGGCTTCCCTGTGGGGCCGGTGCAGCTGACCGATGAAACCTCGATCGATCTGGGGGCCAAGATTGCCCGCGCGACCAAGGCGGCCATGGGCAATGCCTATCCTGCCAGCCAAGCGGATGATCTGATTTTCTGGATGGAAGATCTGGGTCGTCTGGGCCGCAAGGCGAACGCGGGCTTCTTTGACTATGACGAAAAGGGCAAGCGTCAGGGCTATTGGAAGGGGATGCACGACAAGTTCCCGCTGGCCGAGGAACAGCCAGACCTGCGCGACGTGCAGGACCGTCTGATGTTCGTTCAGGTGCTCGAAGCGGTACGTGCGCTGGAAGAAGGCGTGCTGGAAGACATCCGCGAAGGCGACGTGGGCGCAATCCTTGGCTGGGGCTTTGCGCCCTGGTCCGGCGGCCCATTCAGCTGGCTCGACATCATCGGCACGCCCTATGCCGCGGAACGTTGTGACCAGTTGGAAGCGCAGTTCGGCGAGCGGTTCAAATGCCCTGACCTGCTGCGTGAAATGGCCGAGAAGAACCAGACCTTCTACGGTCGCTTCGGGCCGGACGCCAAAGCCGCCTGAGACGGCAACGCCCGATAGAGAAAACGGAAACGGCCAGCAGATCTTGCTGGCCGTTTTGCTTTGCGGGGGATGTACCGCCCGCGCTCTCAGCCGTCGAAACTGTAGCCGAAACGCGCGATATCCTCGGCACAGGTCGTGGCGATCAGGTCGCGGGTTTGGGGGGTGTAGTAGTCCCGATAGCCCGCCGCGCGGTCAGACGCATTCGCATGCGGCAACGTCAGATCAAAGCCCAGATGGTCGAACAGCGGCTGCGCGTCCTGCGCGAAATGTTCGATCCGGATGAACAGGTTGCTTTGATCCTCGCCCGCCCCGTCGCGCAGATATAACCCATAGGGAGAGGCCAGAAGGCTGCCCTGCACGGTAGGCGTCTGCACGAAGACATCAAACGCCAGCGACTTGGCAAGCCCCACGGCGGGATGATCGAACCCCTGCGCGCGCAGCCAGTGGTAATAGCTGACCATCCGGTCCCAAGGGTTACGCACCAGCGCAAAGGCAAACATCCGGGCAATCTCTTGGCGGGTGACCACGCCTTCGATATCGGCAAGGGTTGCGTGCTTCCAAAGCCGCCCTGCCGACGCCGCCCCTGACAGACGCTTGCGCCGCTTGACCGCCTTGGGCGTGTCGCCCAGCATCAGATCGTCCTTCATCGCCCGTGCTTCCAGCGCGAGCGCAAGGGACGTGCCTCCGGTCTTGGGGATATGCACAAAGATGTAGTTGCGCCCGCGGCTGATGATCATGACCGCCCCGCCGCATCTGTGATTGGCCGCTTTACGCTCGTGCCCATATCCTGCCTCTGCCCTGCTTTTATCATCCTTCCCAAAACGGGGGATGCTGCGCAATAGTAACCGGGACAAAGCGAATAAAGACAGGGTGCGCCATGGGCTGGATGACGAACGAAGACGGGTTGGACAAATGCGCCGCGAATTACGTGCCGCTCACGCCGCTATCGCACCTGAAACGCGCGGCCCATGTCTTTGCCGATGTGACGGCGGTGATCTACGGCGCGCATCGGGTGACCTATGCGCAGTATCACGCACGCTGTTCACAGCTTGCTTCGGCCTTGGTGGCGACGGGGGTTGAACCGGGTCAGGTTGTGGCAACGATCCTGCCCAATATCCCCGCGCAGGCAGAGGCGCATTTCGGCGTGCCCGCCTGCGGTGCCGTGCTTAACACCATCAACACGCGGCTGGATGTGGATACTGTGGGCTACATCCTCGACCACGGCGAAGCGCGGGTGCTGCTGGTCGATACGCAGTTCGTCGATCTGGCCGAGGCGGCCTGTGCAACGCTCGACGGCCCGCCCCCGCTGCTGATCGAAGTGCCTGACCTCGCGGCGGGGTTTCCGGCAACGGGTCGCCACACGACATACGATGATTTCATCGCCACCGGTGACCCTGCGTTCAACTGGATCATGCCCGACAACGAATGGGAAAGCCTTGCGCTCAACTATACCTCTGGCACGACGGGGCGGCCCAAGGGCGTGGTCTATCACCATCGCGGGGCCTATCTGATGACCATGGGCACGGTGGTCAGCTGGCGTATGGTGATGCGGCCCGTGTTCATGCAGATCGTACCGCTGTTTCACTGCAACGGCTGGAACCACACGTGGATGATGCCCCTTTTGGGGGGCACACTGGTCTGCTGCCGCGACATCACTGCCGCTGCGATCTATGACGCCATCGCCGACGAAGGCGTGACCCATTTTGGCGGTGCCCCCATCGTGCTGAACATGATGGTGAACGCGACGGAAGCCGAACGCCGCGCCTTTGATTATCAGGTGGAGATCTTCACAGCCGGTGCGCCCCCTGCCCCTGCCACCCTGTCCAAGATCGAAGCTTTGGGGTTCAACGTCACGCAGGTCTACGGGCTGACCGAGACCTACGGCCATGTCACTGAATGTCTGTGGGACCCCGCATGGGACAGCGCCCAAGGGGCCGAGCGCGCCGCGATCAAGGCCCGTCAGGGCGTCGCCATGCCGATGATGGAAGAGATCACCGTTATGGACAGCGAAATGGCCCAAGTCCCGCTAGACGCTGCCACACAGGGAGAGATCATGATCCGCGGCAATTCGGTGATGAAAGGGTATTTCAAGAACCCCGCCGCCACGCGCGCGGCCTTTGCGGGCGGGTACTTCCATTCGGGCGATCTGGCGGTGCAGCATCCGAACGGACATATGCAGATCGCCGACCGCGCCAAAGACATCATCATCTCGGGCGGCGAGAACATCTCGTCCGTCGAGGTCGAAGGCGTATTGATGGGGCATCCGGATGTGAACCTCGCCGCCGTTGTCGCGCAACCGGACGAGAAATGGGGCGAAGTGCCCTGTGCTTTTGTCGAGCTAAAACCGGGCCGGAGTGGGGACGAAGCCGCCATGATCGCCTTTGCGCGCGACACGCTTGCGGGGTTCAAAGCACCCAAACGCGTGGTGTTTCAAGAGCTGCCGAAAACCTCGACCGGGAAGATCCAGAAATTCGAACTGCGCGCGCAGGCCGCCAGGCTTTAGTGCGGTCTACATCGCGCGCTGTGTGACAACCGGATCGGCGACGATCACCGCCTCTGCCTGCTCTTGCGGGCCGAGCCGTTTTTCATACCGCCAGACGTCGATCTGCAACGGCCCCTCGCCGGTTTCGACCTCGTAGGGGATCGTGCCTGCCTGCACCCAACCGCAGGCCTCATAGAACCGCGCGGCGCGGGTGTTGCCAACCGAACAGGCCAGCCATTTCAGCCCATGCCCCAGCTCTGCTTCCGTCGCTGCCATCATCTGCTGCGCCAGACCGCTGCCCTGAAAGGCATCACTGACGTAGAACTGGTAGATCTCGTCATGGTCCACCATGAAGAACCCTGCGATCTGCCCTTCGACCCAGACCACCTGCGTATGCTTAAGGTGCACACGCATCCGCATCGTGAACTCTTCGAAACTGCGCAGGGCGGTCAAGGCGGGCGGCACGACATCGGCATGGGCCTGATGCCAACCACGATACCAGATCTCGACAAGTCTGGCGGCATCATCGGGATGTGCGGGCTTGATCTGCATGGGACGCTCCTTTCGAATTCTCCTATGCTGTCTTAAGTCCACCCATTGCTCAACCCGTGTCAGGTGGTAAACTATCCAAAACAGTTAGGCACTATACTTCAGGATATGACAGCCCTTTCCAAATACGCCCGGTTGGAAGCAACCGGACTATGGCGTTCGGCCCCCGATGCCCAACGTCGCGAAGTCATCGTGTCGATCGGCGATGCGACACTGGTGATTTCCGACCTCAAGGATCAGGCGCTGACCCATTGGTCACTGGCGGCTTTGGCGCGGTCAAACCCTGGCACCCGCCCTGCGATTTTCCACCCCGACGGCGACCCCAGTGAAACGCTGGAAATCCCCGACAGCGAGGGAGAGATGATCGACGCCATCGAAACCCTGCGCCGCGTGGTCGAACGCCGTCGCCCCCGCCCGGGGCGGCTGCGCTTTGCCGGGGTGCTGACCTCGGCGCTGGTGGTGGCGGCGGTGGCGCTGTTCTGGCTGCCAGGCGCGCTGCAAGATCACACGCTGCGGGTGGTGCCCAAGGTCAAACGCGCCTCCATCGGGGCGGCGCTGCTGAAAAAGATCGAACGGGTGTCCGGCCCCGCCTGTACCAACGCCCGCGGGCGCACGGCGCTGGCAAAGCTCGGCGCACGGCTGTCGTCTGATCCGATGGTGGTGCTGCCCGCCATGACCCGCCCCAGCCTACACCTGCCCGGCGGGCTGATCGTGCTGAACAAGACCCT
>NZ_DGMH01000065.1:48137-57860 GCF_002388305.1 Sulfitobacter sp. UBA4523 | reverse complement strand
CATATGCTCGCCACCATCGGCATCCGCGAAAACTTCCGCCTGCTGACCACCGGCGATGTGTCGGATGCGGCCCTCACACGCTACGCCGAACATCTGATGGCCGAACCCGCGCCGGAACCGCCCGTAGAAGCCCTGCTTGCCCGTTTCGAAAAACAGCGCCTGCATAGCACTCCTTACGCGCAAGCCCGCGACATCACCGGAGAGACGGTGCTGCCCCTGATCGAAGGCGATCCGATGAACGGCAAGGAAACCGACCCACTGCTGAATGATGCCGACTGGCTACGGCTGCAAAATATCTGCGGCGGCTAAGGCAGAGATACACACTCCGACCTTCCACGCAAAAGGCCAGCCGGATCGCCCCGACTGGCCTTTTGTCTGTACTGTCGTGCGGATGCGTCAGCGGATGTAGGCATCGCCGTAACCGGCACCGCGCAACTTACCCAAAGCCGCCGGTGCAGCGGACGCGCCAAAGGGCCCTGCCTGCACCGACAGATAGGTCTTGCCGCCGCGGGTGGACTTACCGATGCGCGCGCCCATCCCCATCCGCGCGATACGTTGTGCCGCGCGCTGCGCGTTCGCGCTGTCCCCATAGACGCCGATCTGCACATAGGTCTTACCTGCGGCACGCGGGGTCGCTGGGGCTGTGGCGACTGGCTTGGGGGTCGAACGGCTGGAGTAGACCGGCTTGCGCGCGGCAGGCGCTGCGTTCTTGTTGCGGACGATACGTTTGACCAGTTGGCCGTTGCGCTTGGCAAAACTCACCTCGCCCAACTCGCGGCGCTGCTGCTCGACCGAGGTATAGGGGTAGACCAGCGGCAAACGCGCGGTCACGTCCTGCCCTGTGCTTTGGTTCACCAGACGGCGCGGCACGGTGTTGGTCCAGATCAACAACATCTTGGACCGCCCCTCAAGGTTCTGTTCGGCCCGCTTGGGGTTCAGACGGTCGTCTTCCCACACGGGGCGATATCCTTTGGGCACCGAGACGTTGGCATAGGTGTTCTGGCGGTTGATCGCGACATGTTTCGGCACGATCCGCGTATGCGCATGCGCCGCTGCGGGTCTCGCCGTAGTTGTGACGCTGCCTGTGGCTGCCCCATAGGACGGCGCAGATGCCACGGCCCCGGCCTGCGCGGTGGAGGGCAGGATCGGCGCGGTTTGCGGGCCGCAACGCACGGCGAGCCCCTTGGTCCGCGACCCGGAGTATTGCTGGCTGATGGCAGAGCGTCCGGCACAGGTGGTCGGCACCTGCGCCACCGCCACCGGCGCTTGCGCGCGCGGTGCGGCTGGCACGTCGACCGAGCGTGGCACCGGCTGGCGTACCGGCTTGGGTGCTTTCTGGCGTACAACAACCGGCTTGGCCTTGCGCTGTGGCAGAGGGCGTGCCGCAACCGTGGGCTGTTTGGCCGCGGCGGGCGCGTTGTTCACGGTGATCTGCACCGGCGCGTCAGCACCACCGGCAGGCGCGCTGGCCGCTGTCTGCACATTGGTCGGCTTGAAGCCGCAGACCCCCTGACGCTTGCGCGACACGCGCGGCACCCAGGTCACATTGCCGTCGATACCGGCCCGAATAAACACACAGCCTTTGCTGTCGACATATTGCTTGCCCTTATACGAGGCCGACGGGAATTCCGCCGGTTGATCGCGAAAGCTTTGCGCTTGGGAAATACCTGCCCCAAACGTCGTCATCAATGCCGCAACTGCCACAATACTAGTAAATTTCATCTGCGCCCCCACACAATGTAGTACATAAACCATGCGCGATCCCGGTTTCAGAGTAAAGCACCCTGATCACCGGATCGCCCATTTTGCGCCTTACTTGGTCCCGAACATCCGGTCACCGGCGTCACCAAGCCCGGGAATGATATACCCCTGCTCGTTCAGCTTCTCGTCGACCGCCGCGGTGACGATCGGCACATCGGGATGCGCCTCTTTCATGCGGGCCACGCCTTCGGGGGCCGCCAGCAGACACAGGAAGCGGATATTGGTCGCACCGGCTTTCTTCAGCATGTCGATCGCAGCCACGGATGAATTACCGGTGGCGAGCATCGGGTCCACGGCGATCACCAGACGGTCGTCCATACCCTCGGGCACCTTGAAATAGTATTCCACTGGCTGCAACGTTTCCTCGTCACGATACAGGCCAACAAAGCCTACCCGTGCCGAAGGGATCAGTTCAAGCACGCCATCCATCAACCCGTTGCCCGCCCGCAGGATAGAGATCAGCGCCAGCTTCTTGCCGTCCAGCGTAGGTGCGTCCATCGGCTGCATCGGCGTGTCGATCCGCTTGGTCGTCATCGGCAGGCCGCGGGTCACCTCATAGGCCAGAAGCTGGCTGATCTCGCGCAGTAACTGGCGGAACGCCGCGGTCGATGTGGATTTATCCCGCATGATTGTCAGCTTGTGCTGCACCAGCGGATGATTAACGACGGTCAGGTGTTCAACGATATCGGACATCGGGGCGCTCTCCATATTACTTGGCTGAACTCATGCCCCGAAAAGCCGTGCCCCGCAACCATCGCATCTTCGCCAGCTTCATTTTGCCAGTCAAACTCCGGGGGGATCGCGGCCCTGCCGCGATGGGGGCTGGTCCCCATCCGACCGATACGCCGCCGAACAGAGTTTAGTCGGGCACCGCAACCCCAAGATGCCGCGCCACCAGCCCAGCAACATCGCGAAAGCCGATCTGCCCCAAGCGGCCAGCACCCTGCCCTGCCACCAGAACCGGTGCCCGTTCGCGGGTGTGGTCGGTGCCCACCCAAGTCGGGTCGTTCCCGTGGTCTGCGGTCAGCACCAGCAGATCCCCGTCCCGCAGTTGCCCCAGCAGCTTACCGATCTCGGCATCAAACCACTCAAGCGCGCGGGCATAGCCCGACACATCGCGCCGGTGCCCATAAAGACTGTCAAACTCCACAAAATTCGCAAACGTCAGGCTGCCGTCTTCGGCGCTTTCAACCAGATCACCAAGATGGCCCATCAATGTCTCGTCAGACCCTTTGCGCACCTCGTCAAACCCGGTCATCGAAAAAATGTCGCCGATCTTTCCAACGGCATAAACACGGGCACCGCTGTCCTGCACCCAGTTGCTCAGCACCGGCGCGGGTGGCTTGATCGCGAAATCACGCCGGTTGGTGGTGCGGGTAAAACCGCTTTGTGCATCCCCGACGAAGGGACGCGCGATCACCCGTCCGACTTTCATCTCATGCGCGATCGGGGCCATGTTTTCGCATAGGTCCAACAGCCGTTGCAGGCCGAAACTCTCTTCATGCGCGGCGATCTGCAACACGCTGTCAGCCGAGGTATAGCAGATCGGGAAACCGGTCTTGATATGCTGCGCGCCGAACTCCTCGATAATGGCGGTGCCGGGGGCGTGGCAATTCCCCAAGATCTCGTCCGTGCCAGCAAAGGCCGCAAGCTGCGCGACCAGCGCGGGCGGAAAGGACTTCGACACATCGGGAAAGTAATGCCACTCCCACGGGACCGGCAAACCGGCCAATTCCCAATGGCCCGAGGGCGTATCCTTGCCGCGCGAGATTTCTGTAGCCGCGCCCCATGTGCCGCTGACGGTGCCATCAAGGCTTGCGATATGCAGCCCGCTGGCCAGTTCAATCGCGGGGCCAAGCCCCAGCGACGCCATATGCGGCACGATCAAAGGGCCGCTGCGCCCGTCTTCCGCACGGCCCTCCGCACAGGCCTGCGCGATATGACCAAGGGTATTCGCGCCGGTGTCCGGCACACGCCCGTTAAAGAAGGTGTCCGCATCAGGGGCACCGCCGATACCGACTGAATCCATCACAACCAGAAAAGCACGCGCCATCAGCCGACCCTCTCTACAATCAAATCCGGCACGGCGACCGGCTTCGGGCCGATGGTGATCGCACCGCGCACCGCCTGTGCGGCCCGCTCTGCGTCACCGGCGCGGGCGGCATGGACCACCGCCAGTGGCCCTTTGGACGATACTTTCGCCCCCAGGCGGACGACATCCGAAATCCCCACGGCAGGGTTGATCTGGTCCGTCTCGACCGCGCGCCCGCCGCCCAAAGCGACGACCGCAAGGCCCAAGGCCTCGCCATCAATCGCGGTCACATATCCGGTTTTCGGAGCGGGGACCTCGCCGATGATCGTCGCCTCGGGCAGGAACCGCGTCCAGTTTTCGACAAACTTCGCAGGCCCGCCCATGGCCGCGATCATCACGCCAAAGCGTTCCGCCGCGCGGCCCGACCGGATCGCCTGCACGATCATATCCGCCCCGACCTGCACATCGCCCGCCAGACCTGCATTGGCCAGCAACACCCCCCCAAGAGCCGCACAGACCGAGACAATCGGCCCCTTGTTGTGCCCCGTCAGCACGCGCATCACCTCGGCCACTTCCAGCGCGTTCCCAAGGCTCGGCACCAGGGGCTGGCTCATATCGCTGATCACCGCCGTCGTCCGGCATCCACTCGCATTCGCAGTCTTGGTCAACGCCGTCGCTAGCGCCTGCGCCTGCGCCAGATCTTTCATGAAGGCACCGCTGCCAACCTTGACGTCCAAGACCAAACCATCCAGCCCCGCCGCCAGCTTCTTCGACAGGATCGACGCGGTGATCAGATCAAGGCTGTCCACGGTCGATGACACATCGCGCACTGCATAAAGCCGCTTGTCTGCGGGGGCGATACCGTCGGTCGCACTGACAATCGCACAGCCTGCCTTGGCCACCACGGCGCGAAACTGCGCTTCGTCCAATGTGGTATTCACACCCGGAATGGCCTCGAGCTTGTCCAGCGTCCCGCCGGTATGCCCCAACCCACGCCCCGAGATCATCGGCACATAGGCCCCGCAGGCGGCCAAGGCAGGGGCCAGCACAAGGCTGACGCAATCGCCCACACCGCCCGTCGAATGTTTATCCAGCACCGGCCCGTTCAGATCCCAGTCGAACACCCGCCCGCTGTCGCGCATGGCGAGCGTTAGGGCCACGCGGCCCACATCGCTCAGCCCGACCTGACAGACCCCCATCGCAAAGGCCCCCGCCTGCGCATCACTGACCCGCCCGTCGGCAAGGGCCATCGCGAACCAGACAAGCTCTTCTCGGTTCAGCGACCGCCGGTGCCGCAGTTTGGACAGGATCGCGCGGGCATCCATGGCTTAGCCCTCCATATGCGCGCGGCCAAAGGCACCGGGCAACAGCTCGGCCATGGTCATCACCTCTTCAACGCCCGACAGGGTCGCCATGGTCACCCGCGCGTCCCCCTGACCGAATTCAGCCAGTTTCTGACGGCAGCCGCCACAGGGCGTGACGGGCGTGGGGCTACCCGCGATCACATAGGCCTCGACAAAAGCCGTCTCGCCCGCCGCGATCATGGCGGCGATGGCACCGGCTTCGGCACAGGTGCCTTCCGGGTAGGCGACGTTTTCCACGTTGCAGCCGACAAACACCGCACCCGAGGCCGTGCGCAACGCGGCCCCCACCTTGAAGTTGGAATAGGGCGCATAGGCATTTTCCTGCACGGCGCTGGCGTGCTGTCGCAAATCACTGGTCATAATTCCCCCAAGTTTCACAAAACTATAAAAACCTTTCGCCAAAGTTGCGATGCCAAAAGCGGAAAAATGCCATGCTTCATTTTGCCAGACAAACTCCGGGGGAATCGTGGCCTGCCACGATGGGGGCTGGCCCCCTTCCCGCCCCATAATCTGCGCCGCATGGGCGGTGACACGCCCCGCTCCAAAAGTCGTGTTGGCGCGGCTGGCAAAATAGTTTAACGCTAAACTACTCTCTTAAAGGACCGCCAAAACATGACCGATGCGCCCAATCTGCGCCAAGCCGCACTTGACTATCACGCTTTCCCCAAGCCCGGAAAACTCGAAGTGCGCGCGACCAAACCACTGGCGAACGGCCGCGATCTGGCGCGCGCCTATTCCCCCGGCGTGGCCGAAGCCTGTCTTGAAATCAAGGCTGACCCGACCACAGCCGCGCATTACACCACCCGCGCGAACCTTGTGGGTGTGGTGACCAATGGCACGGCGGTTCTGGGGCTCGGCAACATCGGCGCGCTGGCCTCCAAACCGGTGATGGAGGGCAAGGCCGTCCTTTTCAAGAAATTCGCCAATATCGATTGCTTCGACATCGAGCTGGACCAGAACGACCCCGAAAAGCTTGCTGAACTGGTGTGCGCGCTAGAGCCGACCTTCGGCGCGATCAACCTCGAAGACATCAAGGCCCCCGATTGCTTTACCGTCGAACGCATCTGCCGCGAGCGGATGAACATTCCGGTTTTCCACGACGACCAGCACGGCACCGCGATTGTCGTTGGGGCCGCCGTGAAGAACGCGCTTTTCGTGGCGGACAAGAAGTTCGAGGACATCAAGATCGTATCCACAGGCGGCGGCGCGGCGGGCATCGCTTGTCTGAACATGCTGCTGAAACTCGGCGTGAAGCGCGAGAACGTCTGGCTTTGTGATATTCACGGTCTGGTCTACGAGGGCCGCGAGATCGACATGAACCCGATCAAATCGGAATACGCGCAGAAATCCGACCTGCGTGATCTGGCCGATGTGATCCATGACGCCGACCTGTTCCTCGGCCTCTCTGGTCCCGGTGTCCTGGGCCCCGAAATGGTGCAGAAAATGGCACCGCAGCCGATCATCTTTGCGCTGGCCAACCCCACGCCGGAAATCATGCCCGATCTGGCCCGTGCGGTGGCTCCTGATGCGATTATCGCAACGGGACGGTCGGATTTTCCCAATCAGGTCAACAACGTATTGTGCTTCCCCTTTATCTTCCGCGGTGCGCTGGATGTGGGGGCAACCACGATCAATGACGAGATGAAGATCGCCTGTATCGACGGGATTGCCGCGCTTGCCCGTGCCACCACCTCGGCCGAGGCTGCCGCCGCCTATCAGGGCGAACAGCTGACCTTTGGCCCCGACTACCTGATCCCCAAACCCTTTGACCCGCGCCTGATCGGTGTCGTCTCTACCGCCGTGGCGAAAGCCGCGATGGAAACCGGCGTCGCCACCCGCCCGATCAAGGATCTGGCCGCCTATCGCCACAAGCTGGACAGCTCGGTCTTCAAATCGTCCATGCTGATGCGCCCCGTGTTCGAGGCCGCGCGCGTGGCCCCGCGCCGGATCGTCTTTGCCGAAGGCGAAGACGAACGCGTGCTGCGCGCCGCCCAAGCCATGGTTGAGGAAACCAAGGAACGCCCGATCCTGATCGGCCGCCCCGAGGTGATCGAACGGCGCATCGAAAAGGCTGGTCTGACAATCAAGCTGGGCGAGACGGTGGATCTGGTGAACCCCGAGAACGACCCGCGCTACCGTGACTATTGGGAGACCTATCACAACCTGATGGCCCGCCGCGGCGTGTCACCTGATATCGCGCGCGCCATCATGCGCACCAATACCACCGCCATCGGCGCGGTGATGGTGCACCGCGAAGAGGCCGACAGCCTGATCTGCGGCACCTTCGGGGAATTCCGCTGGCATATGAATTATATCGAACAGGTTCTCGGTCGCGACGGGCGGCGCCCCCATGGGGCCCTGTCGCTGATGATCCTGGAAGATGGGCCGCTGTTTATCGCGGATACGCAGGTGCATCTGCACCCCACCCCCGAACAGATCGCCGAAATCGCCATCGGCGCTGCACGTCACGTGCAACGTTTCGGCATCGAACCCAAGATCGCCCTGTGTTCGCAAAGCCAGTTCGGCAATCAGGGCGAAGGGTCGGGCAAACGTCTGCGCGCGGCGCTGCGGCTGCTGGATGCGGGCAACCATGATTTCTGCTATGAGGGCGAGATGAACATCGATGCCGCCCTCGACCCCGAGCTGCGCAGCCGTCTGCTGCCCTCGAACCGGATGGAAGGTGCCGCGAATGTTCTTGTCTTTGCCCATGCGGATGCGGCATCGGGCGTGCGCAATATTCTGAAGATGAAGGGGGGCGGGCTTGAGGTTGGGCCGATCCTGATGGGGATGGGCAACCGTGCCCATATCGTCTCTCCGTCGATCACCGCGCGCGGGCTGCTGAACGTCGGTGCTATCGCCGGTACGCCGGTCGCCGAATACGGCTGACGCCCCGCGTGAAAACGCCGCCCTTATGCGGGGCGGCGCATGGACCGGAACCGGCCGGAGTTACTTGGCCGGTTTGGTGCCCTTGGCCGCAAAGGGTGCCTTGATGTCAGACACGCTGCTTGGCATCGGCTTGGCAGGCCGTGCGTCTGCTTTGGCCTTTTTCTTCTTGTTGGCGAGCTTATCACCCATTGTTCTGAACCTTTGTTCAAAGACGAAGGGCGGCGACATGCCGTCCCTATCCGCGATGCTGCGCCCCTTTGCGTGATTGATCTGATCCAAATTCGACGCGGTAGGTCATATTCGACACGCGCTGCGCGAAAATCTGTGCGCTACCGGAAATAGGCCGAAACGCGCTTGTAAATTTTGACACCGCGCGCGGGGGAGCGGCTGTAAACTTTGTTGCCGGATGGCCGCGATATAGGCGCAAGCTCTTGCTCTTTCCCGCAGCCGTGGCCTACCAAATGGTATTCGCGTTCACGGGAGGGAGCCGCATATGGGATATCACGACATTTACAAAAGCTGTCAGGACAACCCTGAAGCCTACTGGCTAGAGCAGTCCAAAGCCATCGATTGGGAGGAAGCGCCCCGTCAGGCGTTGTTCGACAAGGGCAACGATCTGTACGAATGGTTCGCCGACGCCAAAGTAAATGCGTGCTATAATGCTGTTGACCGCCATGTGGAAAACGGGCGTGCCGATCAGGTGGCGATCATCCATGACAGCCCGATCACCGGCACCCAAACCAAGATCACCTTTGCCGAGCTGCAAACCCGCGTCGCCGCTGTCGCCGGTGCGCTACAGGCCAATGGCGTGGGCAAAGGCGACCGCGTGATCATCTATATGCCGATGGTCCCCGAAGCGCTTGAGGCGATGCTCGCCTGTGCGCGGATCGGGGCGGTACATTCGGTCGTGTTCGGCGGCTTTGCCTCGAACGAACTAGCCGTGCGGATCAACGACTGCACCCCCAAAGCGATCATCGCAGCATCCTGCGGGTTGGAACCTGCGCGCGTCGTGGCCTATAAGCCGCTGCTTGACGGGGCCATTGAACAGGCCGACCACAAACCCGATTTCTGCCTGATCCTGCAACGCGAACAGGCCCCCTGCGATCTGACACCGGGGCGCGATCTGGATTGGCACGCGGCGCAAAAAGGCACCACCCCCGCGCCCTGCGTCGCGGTGGAGGGCAACCACCCCGCCTACATTCTTTACACCTCGGGCACGACCGGCGCGCCCAAGGGCGTGGTGCGCCAAACCGCGGGGCATCTGGTGGCGCTGAACTGGACGATGAAGAACATCTACAACGTCGATCCGGGCGATGTCTTCTGGGCCGCCTCCGATGTGGGCTGGGTCGTGGGGCACAGCTACATTTGCTATGGCCCGCTGGTGCATGGCAACACCACCGTTGTGTTCGAAGGCAAGCCCGTGGGCACACCCGATGCGGGCACCTTCTGGCGCGTCATTTCCGAACACAATGTCCGCAGCTTCTTTACCGCCCCCACCGCGATCCGCGCCGTCAAACGCGAAGATCCCAAGGGCGAGGAGATTGGCAAATACGACATTTCCTGCCTGCGCGCGCTGTATCTCGCGGGCGAGCGCGCTGACCCAGACACCGTGATCTGGGCGCAGGAAAAGCTGGGCATACCCGTCTATGACCATTGGTGGCAGACCGAAACCGGCTATAC
>NZ_DGMH01000065.1:42808-47982 GCF_002388305.1 Sulfitobacter sp. UBA4523 | reverse complement strand
GTGCCGATGCCGGGCTATGACGTGCAAATCCTGAACGAGGCGGGCGAGCCGCAACCCGCTGGTACTTTGGGGTCTATCGCGATCAAGCTGCCCCTGCCTCCCGGCACGCTGCCAACCCTGTGGAATGCCGAAGATCGCTTCCGCAAAAGTTACCTCACGACCTATCCCGGATACTACGAAACGGGGGATGCGGGCAGGATCGACGAGGATGGATATCTTTATATCATGGCGCGCACCGATGACGTGATCAACGTCGCCGGTCACCGCTTGTCCACCGGCGCGATGGAGGAGGTTCTGGCCGGCCACCCCGATGTGGCTGAATGTGCCGTGATCGGCGTCAACGATCCGCTGAAGGGCCAAGCCCCGATGGGGTTTGTGTGCCTGTCCAAAGGGGTCGACCGCCCCCATGCCGAGATTGCAGCCGAATGCCAGCAACGGGTGCGTGACCAGATCGGGCCAGTGGCAGCCTATAAGATGACGCTGGTGGTGGATCGCTTGCCCAAGACGCGTTCAGGCAAGATCCTGCGGGCGACGATGGTCAAATTGGCCGATGCAGAGCCGTTCAAACTGCCCGCAACGATCGACGATCCGGCCATTCTGGACGAGATAAAGTCGGCGCTGCAAACCATCGGCTACGCCAAGGATACCTGATAGATCCGGCACCCCAGAACGCGAAAAAGGCGGCTGTAACAGCCGCCTTTTCTATTCGATATCTAGGCCAGTTAGTGTTTGGCCACGAAGCTGTCTACCTGACGCTCCGCCTCGTCTTTGGCAACGCCGTAGCGCGCCTGAATCTTGCCGACCAGCTGGTCGCGTTCGCCGGCGGCTTCTGTCAGGTCATCGTCGGTCAGATCACCCCATTCTTCTTTGACCTTACCGGTCATCTGGCTCCAGTTACCTTTGATTGTATCCCAATTCATGTCAGGTCTCCTTTTGCTAAAATTCCAAACGATGAAAGCACCTGAATGGCCTCTCATGCGTCTCGGAATATCAACGCGCCAAAGGCACCGCGGTTCCGTCTGAAACGCGGATTAGTTGAACTGCTCGCTGATCAGCCGTTCTTCCAGACCGTGGCCCGGATCGAACAGGATACGGTGCTTGATCAACGGGTCCGAGGTGATCTCGACCGCAACGACATCGCGGTAGGAATTCCCGTCGGCGTCGGCCATCACAGGGCGTTTGGCGGGCTCCAGCACATCAAAGCGCACGGTCACTGTTTTCGGCAGCAAGGCCCCGCGCCAGCGCCGTGGCCGAAACGCCGCCATCGCCGTCAGGGCCAGCACATCTGCGCCAATCGGCAGGATCGGGCCGTGCGCGGAGTAATTATAGGCGGTGGACCCGGCAGGCGTCGCCACCAGTGCGCCATCGCAGACCAGCTCTTCCATCCGCACGCGCCCGTCGACGCT
Organism: Sulfitobacter sp. UBA4523; assembly: GCF_002388305.1. Classification (NCBI taxonomy): domain Bacteria; kingdom Pseudomonadati; phylum Pseudomonadota; class Alphaproteobacteria; order Rhodobacterales; family Roseobacteraceae; genus Sulfitobacter; species Sulfitobacter sp. UBA4523. The sequence goes on along the minus strand of NZ_DGMH01000065.1, from coordinate 46,576 downwards.
GATCCGAAGCTTGGCGGCCTGCGGCCCCTCGCGCAGCAAGGCGACCTCGTTCAAGGCCAGCGCCTTGGAAGTCTCGCCATTCGCATGTGTGGCGACCATCACCAGCGGATTGATCACCGCCTCTTCTGCTGCGCGCAGACGATCCACCAGATCCTCTTCGGCATAGGCGTTCATCAGGAACCCGATGGTGCCGCGGTTCATGCCATAGACCGGCGTCGACAGCTCTTGCGAGTCGTGCAGCGCCTGCAGCATGAACCCGTCCCCCCCGAGGGCGACGATAACCTCTGCCTCCTCGCGCGTGACATTGCCGTATCGTGCGCTCAGCGCCGTCAACGCATCCTGTGCAACATCAGAGCGGCTGGCGATAAAAGCGATCTTCATGGGCGGATGTTTCCAATGAGGGATATTCACAGTCAAAAGAACCACATATCGCGCCGACCTACCAGCTTTGCCGCATATGACGGTGCGACCGGCGCATTACGACCTTCACCCCCGTGCCGGATTAAGCTAGATAGCCCGCAACCCGCACACGTAGTCAAAGGAACCACGCCCATGTCCGGTTTTTTCACCACCCCCCTGTCCGAAGCCGATCCCGAAATCTTTGGGTCCATCACAGACGAGCTGGGTCGCCAGCGTAACGAGATCGAACTGATCGCCTCCGAAAACATCGTGTCTGCGGCTGTCATGGCGGCGCAGGGGTCGGTGATGACCAACAAATATGCCGAAGGCTACCCGGGCCGCCGCTATTATGGCGGGTGTGATTTTGTCGATGTGGCGGAAAACCTGGCGATTGAACGCGCGTGCAAATTGTTCAACTGCGACTTCGCCAACGTGCAACCGAATTCGGGCAGCCAAGCCAACCAGGGCGTGTTCACCGCGCTGCTGCAACCCGGTGACAGCATTCTGGGCATGAGCCTCGACGCGGGCGGCCACCTGACCCACGGGGCCAAGCCGAACCAATCCGGAAAATGGTTCAACGCCATCCAGTACGGCGTGCGCAAACAAGACAACCAGCTTGACTATGACCAGGTCGAAGCGCTCGCGAAAGAGCACCAGCCCAAGCTGATCATCGCCGGTGGTTCCGCCATTCCGCGCCAGATCGACTTCAAGCGGATGCGCGCGATTGCCGATATGGTCGGTGCCTACCTGCAAGTGGACATGGCCCATTTTGCCGGTCTGGTCGCTGCGGGCGAGCACCCCTCCCCCTTCCCCCATGCGCATGTGGCGACAACCACCACACATAAAACCCTGCGCGGTCCGCGCGGTGGCATGATCCTGACCAACGACGAAGCGCTGGCGAAAAAGTTCAACTCGGCCATCTTCCCCGGTATTCAGGGGGGCCCGCTGATGCATGTGATCGCCGCCAAGGCCGTGGCCTTTGGTGAAGCGCTCAAGCCCGAGTTCAAGACCTACATCCAACAGGTCATCAAGAACGCCCAAGCACTCAGCGACCAGCTGATCAAAGGCGGGCTCGACACGATCACACACGGCACCGACACCCACCTGCTGCTGGTCGACCTGCGCCCCAAAGGCGTCAAAGGGAACGACACCGAAAAAGCCCTGGGCCGCGCGCATATCACCTGCAACAAGAACGGTGTGCCGTTTGACCCTGAAAAGCCCATGGTCACCTCCGGCATCCGTTTGGGATCGCCGGCGGCAACAACACGCGGGTTTGGTGAGGATGAATTCCGTCAGATCGCCGACTGGATCATCGAGGTCGTCGACGGGCTGGCCGCCAATGGGGCCGATGGCAACGCCGAGGTCGAAGCCAAGGTCAAAGCCGAAGTCGAAGCGCTCTGCGCCCGCTTCCCGATCTACCCCAACCTCTAAAGCCCCGACCTCTAATGCGATGTGCCCCGGGCCCTTCCAAATGGATTAAATCCCGGGGGCCCGCAAGGGCGGGGCAGCGCCCCAAACCATGCCTCGAAACAAAGCCCCGCTTGCAGGTCCGCAGCGGGGCTTTTGCGTAGTCGGTCGCAACGGCAGCGCCCGTCAGACGTAGCCGCGCCACCACAGAAACGTGATGAACGCCACCGCAACGCAAATCAGATTGAACGCCACACTGGCCGCAAGACCAAGCCAGCGGTCCTTGCGCCGTTCGGCCACGTCGATCCCGGCAAGATGGTCCATCACGCGGTCATAGGCGGTCTGCACCGTCGCGCCCTCGAGCCTGCGTGCCATCTTGGGGTTGCGCGCCATAAAAGCCGCCTGTGCAAAGACCCTGCCTTCACGCCGCACCCGCGCGGGCAGACGTCGCCCTGCGCGCGCCAACGCATGAGAGACATCGCGCCCCTGCACACCCAGCTTTGCCTGCAAGCCGCGCTGCATTTCACGTGCCTTGGTCTCTAGGTCTTTTTGATCCAGCATGTTTCAACCCTAAACGGTCTGGCACATCGGCTGCAATGGCCCTACATCTTGGGCATGTTGAATTACACTGAATATGGCACCACAGGCGACGCCCCTGCCCTGCTGATCGTGCACGGTCTTTTCGGGTCAGGCCGCAATTGGGGCGTGATCGCCAAACGGATGTCCGACCAGCGCCGCGTGGTGACCGTCGACATGCGCAACCACGGGGACAGCCCGCGCGCGCAGACGCAAAGCTACCCCGAGATGGCCGCCGATCTGGCAGAGGTCATCACCCATCTTGGCGCGCCAATGGACGTCTGCGGGCATTCGATGGGCGGTAAGGCGGCCATGATGCTGGCGCTGAATCATCCCGAACTCGTGAACCGTCTGGTGGTCGCCGATATCGCTCCTGTCGCTTATGGCCACAGCCAGCAAGAGTTTATCGATGCGATGCGCACGGTCGATCTGGGTACGCTCACCCGCCGCGCCGACGCCTCTGACCAATTGGCGGCTGCGGGGGTCGAGCCTGCGTTGCAAAGCTTTTTCACCCAGTCGCTGGATGTGCCCAACAAGACGTGGAAGCTGAACCTTGATGTGCTTGAGGCAGAGATGTCCAAGATCGTCGGCTGGCCCGATGGGGTCGATGGACGATACGAGGGGGAGGTGCTGTTCCTGTCCGGCGGCAACTCCACCTATGTCAAACCCGAAGACCGCCCCGTGATCAAGGCGCTGTTCCCGCAAGCGCGCTTTGCCAAGCTGCCGGGCACAGGCCATTGGCTGCATGCAGAAAAGCCGCGCGACTTCGAGGCGTCTTTGCGGGCCTTCCTGACGCTGGGGTGAGGCAAAGGGGCACCGCATCGGGCGGTGCTGCGCCCCTGCCACATGGGTGTTGCCTGAAAACACGCCCCATATCCCGACATGCCCCCTTGCACCTCTCCCCCCAAAGCCTATAACGCGGAGAATTTGCAAACATCCGGGGGCCTGAGCCATGCCAAAAAGAACCGATATCCAGTCGATCATGATCATTGGAGCGGGGCCCATTGTCATCGGTCAGGCGTGCGAGTTCGACTACTCCGGCGCGCAGGCCTGTAAGGCCCTGAAAGAGGAAGGCTACCGCGTCATCCTCGTGAACTCCAACCCTGCGACGATCATGACCGATCCGGGGCTGGCGGATGCCACCTACATCGAACCCATCACCCCTGAAATCGTCGCCAAGATCATCGAGAAAGAGCGCCCAGACGCGCTGCTGCCAACGATGGGTGGTCAGACCGGGCTGAACACCTCGCTCGCGCTCGAAGAGATGGGCGTGCTCGAGAAATTCAACGTCGAGATGATCGGCGCGAAACGCGAAGCCATTGAAATGGCAGAGGATCGCAAGCTCTTCCGCGAGGCGATGGACCGTTTGGGCATCGAAAACCCCAA
>NZ_DGMH01000065.1:27860-42563 GCF_002388305.1 Sulfitobacter sp. UBA4523 | reverse complement strand
ACCATGGGCGGCACCGGCGGCGGCGTGGCCTATAACCGCGACGATTACGAATTCTATTGCCGCTCGGGGATGGACGCGTCGCCGATGGGGCAGATCCTGATTGATGAAAGTCTGCTTGGCTGGAAAGAATACGAGATGGAAGTGGTGCGCGACACCGCTGACAACGCGATCATCGTCTGTTCGATCGAGAACGTCGACCCGATGGGCGTGCACACAGGCGATTCGATCACCGTCGCCCCTGCCCTGACGCTGACCGACAAAGAATACCAGATCATGCGTAACCATTCGATCGCCGTGCTGCGCGAAATCGGCGTGGAAACAGGCGGATCGAACGTGCAGTGGGCCGTGAACCCCGAAGACGGCCGCATGGTCGTGATCGAGATGAACCCGCGTGTATCGCGCTCCTCTGCGCTGGCGTCCAAGGCGACGGGTTTCCCCATCGCCAAGATCGCGGCCAAGCTGGCGGTGGGCTTTACCCTGGACGAGCTGGACAACGACATCACCGGCGTGACGCCTGCCTCCTTCGAGCCGACAATCGATTATGTCGTCACCAAGATCCCGAAATTCGCGTTCGAGAAATTTCCCGGCTCCGAACCCTACCTGACGACCGCGATGAAGTCTGTCGGCGAAGCGATGGCGATTGGCCGCACGATCCACGAGTCGCTGCAAAAAGCGCTGGCGTCGATGGAATCCGGGCTGACCGGCTTTGACGAAATCGACATCCCCGGTCTGGACAGTGACCTGCCGGCCGACGCACCACAGAACGAAGCCGCGCTGATTGCCGCGATCAGCAAGCAGACCCCCGACCGGATGCGCACCATTGCTCAGGCGATGCGTCACGGTATGTCCGACGTGGATATCCACGGTGTGACCATGTTCGACCCGTGGTTCCTTGCCCGCATCCGCGAGATCATCGACGCCGAGGCGCAGGTCCGCAAAGACGGGCTGCCGCTGACCGAGGACGGGATGCGCAAGCTCAAGATGATGGGCTTTACCGATGCGCGCCTTGGCACGCTGACCGGTCGCGACGAAGACAATGTGCGCCGCGCGCGTCTGAACCTAGGCGTCAAGGCCGTGTTCAAGCGGATCGACACCTGCGCCGCCGAATTCGAAGCGCAAACGCCCTACATGTATTCTACCTACGAGGCCCCCGCCTTTGACGAGGTTGAATGCGAAGCCCGCCCCAGCGACCGTCAGAAAGTCGTCATTCTGGGCGGCGGACCGAACCGGATCGGCCAAGGGATCGAGTTCGACTATTGCTGCTGTCACGCCTGCTATGCGCTGACCGACGCGGGCTACGAGACGATCATGGTCAACTGTAACCCCGAAACCGTCTCGACCGACTATGACACTTCGGACCGGCTGTATTTCGAACCCGTCACCTTTGAACACGTGATGGAAATCCTGCGGGTCGAACAGGAAAACGGCACGCTGCACGGCGTCATCGTGCAGTTCGGCGGCCAGACACCGCTGAAGATCGCGCAGGCCCTGCAAGAGGCGGGCATCCCGATCCTTGGCACCACGCCCGACATGATCGACCTTGCCGAAGACCGCGAACGGTTCCAGCAGCTGGTGCAATCGCTGGGCCTGAAGCAGCCGCATAACGGTATCGCCCACTCCGACGCCGAAGCGCTTGAGATCGCAGCAGACATCGGCTTTCCGCTGGTGATCCGCCCGTCTTACGTTCTGGGCGGCCGCGCGATGGAGATCGTGCGCGATCAGGCCAGCCTTGAACGCTATATCCGCGACGCGGTGGTCGTATCAGGCAAAAGCCCCGTGCTGCTGGATCACTATCTCTCGGGCGCGGTAGAGCTGGACGTCGACGCGCTGTCAGACGGCACGGATGTCCACGTTGCGGGCATCATGCAGCACATCGAAGAGGCCGGCGTTCATTCGGGCGACAGCGCCTGTTCGTTGCCCCCCTATTCGCTGAGCCGCGACATCATTGCCGAGGTCGAAAAACAAACCAAGGCGCTGGCGCTGGCATTGAATGTAGTGGGCCTGATGAACATCCAGTTCGCGGTCAAGGACGGCGAGATCTACCTGATCGAAGTCAACCCCCGCGCCTCGCGCACCGTGCCCTTTGTCGCCAAAGCGACGGACAGCGCGATTGCGTCAATCGCTGCGCGGATCATGGCGGGCGAAAAGCTGTCGGCCTTCCCGCAACGCGCGCCCTACCGTGACGATGCCGCCTATGACGACGTGCTGCCTTTGGGTGATCCAATGACACTGGCGGACCCGAACATGCCTTGGTTCTCGGTCAAGGAAGCCGTGCTTCCCTTCGCCCGCTTCCCCGGTGTCGACACGCTGCTTGGCCCTGAAATGCGGTCAACGGGCGAGGTTATGGGCTGGGACCGCGATTTCCCGCGTGCCTTCCTCAAGGCGCAGATGGGCGCGGGCAACCCGCTGCCGCGTAACGGCTGTGTGTTCTTCTCGATCAAGGATATGGACAAGTCGGATGACATGCTGACTGCCGCGCGTATCCTGCTTGAGCAAGGGTTCACCCTGCGCGCCACCCGTGGCACCGCCGCCTGGCTGACAGAGCATGACATCGCCTGCGAGATCGTGAACAAGGTCTACGAGGGTCGCCCGAACATCACCGACATGATGAAGGACGAAGCGATCCAACTGGTGATGAACACCACCGAAGGCGCGCAGGCGGTCGAGGACAGCAAATCCATCCGCTCTATCGCGCTTTATGACAAGATCCCGTATTTCACCACGGCCGCCGGTGCCTATGCCGCAGCGCTGGCCATCAAGGCACAAGCCGAAGACGAGATCGGCGTTAAATCGCTTCAGGGCTAACCTGCCCTTTCTGACCTGCGCCGCGTCTTTGATGCGTGGCGCAGGTCTTTCCCCTTTCCTCCCCTCTCTCATTGTCCGTCGCCCTTGCATGCCAGCCCCCGCTGGACTTGACCCCGCAGCCGTTTCTTGGCCTACTCGGACAACGCTGAAAAAGGTTTACCCATGTACACACCCGCCATTACTGGTAGCGGCATCTTTACGCCGGAACAGGTCATCACCAACGCCGAGCTGGTCAAGGCGTTCAACGCCTATGCCGATCTGTACAATGCCGAACACGCCGCCGAGATCGACGCCGGAAAACTGCCCGCCAAGGAGCACTCGTCAGAGGAGTTCATCGTCAAGGCGTCGGGGATCGAACAGCGCTATGTCATGGATAAGACGGGTATTCTGGACCCCAAAGTGATGCACCCCCTGCTGCGCCAACGGTCCGACGACGAACCCGGCCTGATGGCCGAGATGGCGCTGGATGCGGCACAAAAGGCGCTGCAGGCGGCGGGTAAAACCACGGCTGATGTGGATGCCGTCATCTGCGCGGCGTCGAACCTTGAACGCGCCTATCCGGCGGTGGCGATCGAAATCCAGCAGTTGCTGGATATCAACGGCTTTGCCTTCGATATGAACGTCGCCTGTTCGTCCGCGACCTTCGGCATTCAAGCGGCGGCGGATATGATCCGCTCCGGCTCGATCCGCTCTGCGCTGGTGGTCTGCCCCGAGATATGCTCGGCCCATCTGGAATGGCGCGACCGTGACTGCCACTTTATCTTTGGGGACGTGGCCACCGCCGTGCTGATCGAACGCGCCGAAGACGCAGCCGGTGCTTATTTCGAGATCAAATCGACCCGTTGCGCGACCGAGTTCTCGAACAACATCCGCAACAACAATGGCTTTTTACGCCGGTCCCGCCCCGATGGCGTCGCGGACCGCCGTGACATGCAGTTCATGCAGAATGGGCGCAAGGTGTTCAAGGAAGTGCTGCCGATGGTTACCGAACACATCGCGGGCCACATGGCTGACGAAGGCGTTGAGGCCGCTGATCTGAAGCGTCTGTGGCTGCATCAGGCGAATAAATCGATGAATGACTTCATCGGTCGCAAAGTGCTGGGTCGCGCGCCCGAAGCGGGCGAGCAGCCCAACATCCTGCAAGACTACGCCAACACCTCCTCTGCCGGGTCGATCATCGCGTTTTCGAAATACTCCGACGATCTGACCGATGGGGACACCGGGCTGATCTGTTCCTTCGGGGCCGGATATTCCGTGGGATCTGTGCTGGTGCAGCGCCACGGCTAAGCCCACCGGCACAGAACCACTTCAACACCTGTGACATGTGGGGCGCGGTCTGCGACAGACGCGTCCCCGCTGCCCTCCCCCCACCTTGAACGCCAAGGTCGCCTGACGCTAAAGAGGGCCATGGCAAAGCTTTACTTTCATTATTCGACCATGAACGCGGGCAAATCGACCGTGCTTCTGCAGGCGGCTCATAACTATGTCGAACGCGGCATGGTCCCCTATCTGATGACCGCGAAATTCGACAACCGCGCCGGACACGGGCGGATCGCATCGCGTATCGGGATCGGGCACGAGGCCGACACTTTCGAGACAGACGAAGACCTTCTGGCGAAGATCGAAAAGCGTTTGGCTGAAGGCCCTTGCGCCTGCATCTTCATCGACGAGGCGCAGTTCCTCAGCCCTGATCAGGTCTGGCAATTGGCCCGTGCGGTGGATGACCTGCGGGTGCCTATCATGTGCTATGGGCTGCGCGTGGACTTCCGTGGCCTGCTCTTCCCCGGGTCGGCCACGCTGCTCGCACTGGCGGATGAAATGCGCGAGGTGCGCACGATCTGCCACTGCGGCAAGAAAGCGACGATGGTGGTGCGGCAGGATGCCCAAGGCAAAGCGATCCGCGAAGGGGCGCAGGTGCAGATCGGCGGCAACGAGACCTATATCTCGTTATGCCGCCGACATTGGCGCGAGGCCGTGGGCCGTTAAACGAGGTTCGGGGGCGTTTCGCCCGCGACGCCCGCTTTCAAATTCTCAACCGCCATCATCCACATATCCACACGCACCTCCCGGGAGGACGTGCCTAGATGCGGTAATAGCACCACGTTATCCAGATCCCGCAGGGTTTGCGGCACCTCTGGCTCGAACTCATACACATCCAGCCCTGCGCCGCCGATGGTGCCCGCTTGCAGCGCCTCGATCAAAGCGGTTTCCTCGACGATATTGCCGCGCGCGATGTTGATCAGGAAGGCATGGGGCTGCATCGCCGCCAGCACATCCGCATTGATCAGATGCTGCGTGTCATCCCCGCCCGGCACGGCGATAACAACCACATCAACAGCGGCGACCAACTGTTTGAGATCGCTGATATGTTCCGCCGGATAGGCGACGCTTTTCGCGCTGCGGCTAAAGTATTTCACATCCATCGAAAAGCCGTAGTGACAGCGCCGCGCGACGGCTTGGCCGATCCGACCCATCCCGACGATCCCGACAGTCTTGCCCGTCAGATGCATGCCCAAAAGCTGCGAAGGCTCCCATCCGGACCATTGCCCTGACCGCACCAGCCGCTCGCCTTCTCCCGCACGCCGTGCGGCCATCAGCATCAGCGTCATGGCGATATCGGCGGTGGCATCGGTCACGGCACCGGGCGTGTTAGAGACCTGAAGCCCCGCCGCCTTTGCCGCGTCGACATCAATGTGGTTATAGCCGACCCCGAAATTGGCGAGCATCTTGCACCGTGGCATGCCGACCTTGCCAAAGACATCCGCGGTAAAGCGGTCGCCCAAAGTGGCCAGCACCCCGTCATAGTCGCGCAGGGCGTCCTGCATCTCGTCCTCGGACAAGGGCGCGCTGTCCTCGCGATAGGTCACGTCAAAGCCTTCCAAGGCCTCGTGCACTTCGGGGGGCGCAGGGCGGGCGATCAGTAGTTTCGTCAATGCAGACGTCCTCCGTTCGGGGTGGGTTGCGTGGGGCGCATCAGCACAATCGCCCCGTCCTCGTCCGGCACCCCAAGCACCAAAACTTCGGACATGAACGGCCCGATCTGACGCGGCGGGAAGTTGACCACCCCCATCACCTGCGTGCCGATCAGCGTCTCGGGCGTGTAATGCACCGTCACCTGGGCCGAGGTTTTACGCTCACCGATCTCGGGACCAAAGTCGATCCACATCTTGATCGCGGGCTTGCGCGCCTCGGGGAAGGGTTCGGCACGGGTGACCGTCCCGACCCTGATGTCTACTTTCATGAAGTCGTCAAAGCTGATTTCAGCCATTCGAAAGCTCGCGCGATCGATCGGCGGCCGCCGCCACAGCGCGTTTGAGCAGGACCGGAAAGCCGTCCTGCTCGTTCATCAACACGTCCAGCGCGGCCTGTGTGGTGCCGTTGGGGCTGGTCACGTTGATGCGCAGCTGGTCCGGACCTTCGTCCGCGGATTTGGCCAGCGCCCCGGCCCCTGCCACCGTCGCCGTGGCGAGCTTTAGCGCGAGCTCGGGGCTGAGCCCTTGTGCAACGCCACCTGCGGCCATGGTTTCGATCATGTGGAAAACATAGGCCGGACCCGACCCGCTGACCCCTGTGACTGCGTCGATCTGGGATTCCTCCTCCAGCCGGACAACGTCGCCCACGGCTGACAGCAGCTCTTCAGCTTCATCCATACCCTTGGCGTCCACGTGGGCGTTGCCGACGATGGCGGTGATACCTTGGCTGATGGCGGCGGGTGTGTTGGGCATGGCGCGCACGATCGGCGTCTGTTCCCCCAGCGTTTTCTCAAACGTCGCGATGGTGGTGCCGGCGGCGACGCTGACAAAAACCGTCTTGCCGTTGCCCATGGCCTGCAACGTGGGCAGCGCGTCACCCATCATCTGCGGCTTCACCGCCACAAGAACCACAGCGGGCTCCTTGGGCAGATCGACGTTCAACTGCACGCCCTGCTCTTTCAACCAGTCAGAGGGTTTCGGATCGATGACATATACCGAAGATGTCGGAAGCCCGCGTGCCAGCCAGCCCGCCAGCATCGCGGATCCCATCTTGCCACAGCCCAGTAGAACCAAACCGTCTTTGGCGATGCGCGTATCTTTCATATCTGTACCCCTAAATTAACATTCGGGGATACACCTATGCGTGGCCGTACGCCTCTGCAATGGCAACCTGAAGGGCTTGTCGGGGCGTCTGGTCGCCCCAAACCGCCAGTTGCACCGCGGGATAATACCGCTCTGCGTTGCTCACGGCGGCGTTAATCATGGTATCAATCTGCTGCGCAGAGGCATCCTGCCCCCCGGCAAGAACCAGCCCATAGCGATAAACCATCAGCTTTTGTTCCGGCCAATAGGTGAAGGCACCGGTCCAGCATTGATCGTTCACATCGTTGAGCAAGTGATAGAGCACCGGCAGTTTTTCCGCGGGCGGATCCATTTCGAAGGTGCAGACAAGGCGCAGGGTTTCGTCAAAGGGCGACCACGCGAGGGTGATGGAATAGGTCCGCCACTGCCCTTCGACGGCCATCGCGATCTGTTCGTCCGAGATACGGTCGAAGTCCCAGTCGTGATACGCCGCGAGATTTTCTACGATGTCGATGGGGTGAATGTCTTCTTCAAGATACTGCTCTGTCAGGGCCATGTGGTCACCTCTTTGGATCCGGGTATTCATATGCGCAGGCACATCAATACATGGGTGCATCTACCATAAATCGCCGAAGCTCTTAGCGACCTATACCAAATATGGTGCGCGCAACGCGGCCCTGAGGCAAGTCTTTTTCTGGGGGTAACCACGAAAGATAGGGGATAACCTCAGTATCTTGTGGATAAAAGCAGCATAACCCCCAATCTATAGAGCGCTAACCCCGACAGACAGCATTAGAGGCGAAGGCGCCACCCCAAAAACGAACACACCCGCCAAAAGGCGGGTGCGGATCACATCGTTCAAAGTAGGCCGAAGGTAAGCGCGGCGATCAGCCCTTGCTGTCCATCGCATCAAGCCGCGCCTTCAGCGCTTCATTCTCTTCGCGGGCTTTTTGCGCCATGGCGCGCACCGCGTCGAATTCTTCGCGTGTCACAAAATCACGGTCTGCCAGCCAACGGTCCAGCATGCCCTTCATCGCGGTCTCTGCTTCGGTCTTGGCCCCTTGGGCCACGCCCATGGCATTGGTCATCATCTGCGAGATGTCGTCGAAAATCTTGTTGCGCGTTTGCATGGTCATTCTCTCCTGATCGGCTGTTGCTCACTATATGGTGTGCAAAGCGGGTTCTCGCAAGGTTGACTTCCGTTTACGGTCAGGCTCAATCAGCGCATGAATGCAATGCTCCCCTTCCCCGACCTGTCGCCCGAGATTTTCTCGTTCACATTGTTTGGCATGACCGTCGCCCTGCGCTGGTATGCGCTGGCCTATATCGTCGGCATCCTCGTTGGCTGGCGCATCGTTGTGCGCGCGGTTGAGCGGCCCAAGCTTTGGGCGGGCAATACCCCCGTCATGACCAAACAGCAGGTCGAGGATCTGCTTTTCTGGGTCATTCTCGGCGTCATTCTGGGCGGGCGTCTGGGATATGTACTATTCTATCAACCGGGCTACTACCTCAGCAATCCCACGCAGATCCTGCGGATCTGGGAGGGGGGCATGTCGTTCCACGGCGGCGCGCTTGGGGTGATCTTTGCGGGCATCGCCTATACCAAACGTCACGGCATCAGCACGATCTCTACCGGTGATGTCGTCTGTCTGGGGCTGGCACCCGGCCTGTTTCTGGGGCGTCTGGCGAATTTCATCAATGCAGAGCTTTGGGGCCGCCCCACTGATCTGCCCTGGGGCGTGGCCTTTCCCACGGTGGCCGCACAGGACTGCCCAGACATTGCAACGATCTGTGCACGGCATCCCTCGCAGCTATATGAGGCGCTGCTTGAGGGGCTGATCCTTGGGGCCCTGCTGATCTACCTGGCATGGCGGCGCGGCGGGCTGAAATCAGAGGGGCTGATTGGCGGCGTCTTTCTGGCCGGCTACGGGGCGGCGCGTTTCATCGTCGAATTCGTACGCCAACCTGATGCGCAATTTGTCAGCGCCAACAACCCGCTGGGGCTGGCGTGGCATGTGAACGGCTGGGGGCTGACCATGGGCCAACTGCTGAGCCTGCCGATGATTGCCATCGGGGTGTTCCTGATCTTGCGGGCGACCCGCAAGGCATGACCACACTACGCGACATTCTACACAGCCGCATCGCGTCCAACGGGCCGATGCGGATAGACGAATATATGGCCACCTGCCTGCTGCACCCGACGCAGGGCTATTATACCACCCGTGACCCCTTTGGCACCCAAGGCGATTTCACCACTGCCCCCGAGATCAGCCAGATGTTCGGAGAGTTGTTGGGCCTGTGTCTCGCGCAGAGCTGGATCGCCCAAGACGCGCCCTCGGCCTTCACCTTGGCCGAGCTTGGCCCCGGACGCGGCACGCTGATGGCCGATATCCTGCGCGCGACCCGTAACGTGCCCGGCTTTATCGAGGCGGCGCAAATTACGCTGGTAGAGGCGTCCCCGACGCTGCGCGATGTGCAGGCCAAGACCCTTGCGGGGCATCAGGTGATCTGGGCCGACAGGACCGACGCGCTGCCCGATCAGCCGCTTTTTCTGGTGGCGAATGAATTTTTCGACGCGCTGCCGATCCGCCAGTTCGTCCGTGGCGAAACATCGTGGCACGAACGGCAGGTTGGGCTGGCGGACGGCGCGTTGAGCTTTGGGCTGGGGCCCGAAGTGCCGCAACCCGCGCTGGCCGACCGGCTGGCCGATACCACGCCTGGCGATCTGGTCGAGGATTGCACGCAGCTTGCGCCGATCCTCCACCCCGTGTCGGAACGGATCGCCACCCACGGCGGCGCCGCGCTGATCGTGGATTACGGCGACTGGCACAGTCTGGGCGATACCTTGCAAGCGCTGCAGGGGCATGAAAAAGCCGATCCGCTGGCCGCTCCCGGCCAAGCCGATTTGACAGCACACGTCGATTTTGAAAAGCTTGCCCTCGCAGCCGCACCGGCCAGCCACACCCGCATCACCCCGCAGGGCGTCTTTCTTGAACGCCTCGGGATCACTCAACGCGCACAGACCCTTGCCAAGGGCATGACCGAGGACGCGCTGAACGCCCATGTCGCCGCACATAGACGCTTGACGCATCCGTCAGAAATGGGAAATTTGTTTAAAGTGATGGGAATTTATCCTCCGCACCATAGCCCGCCCCCAGGATTGGAACCATGACGCTGGAAATACTCACCTCCGATAGTCTTGGCGACGTGCGCCACGGTTTCTTTACGCGCCGCGGCGGTGCCTCCTCTGGCGTGTTTGCCGGGCTGAATTGCGGGGTTGGCAGTTCCGACCAGCGCGAGGTCGTAGAGATCAATCGTGCCCGTGTCGCCGATGCAATGGACGTGGCACCGGACCATCTGGTTGGCGTGCATCAGATCCATTCCGCCACCGTCATTAGCGTCGATGGCCCCCTGCACGAGAAACCCCGCGCCGATGCGCTGGTCACCGCGACACCGGGGCTGGCATTGTCGATCCTGACTGCCGATTGCCAGCCTGTGCTGTTCCACGACGCAGAGGCCGGCGTGATCGGGGCGGCGCATGCCGGTTGGCGCGGCGCGCTTGACGGGGTGCTGACCGCCACGGTCGAGGCGATGGAAGACCTTGGCGCCACGCGCGACAATATCACAGCGGTGATCGGCCCCTGCATCAGCCAGCGCGCCTATGAGGTCGGGCCAGAGTTCATCGACGCCTTCCTAGCAGAAGATCCGACATTCGCCCGCTATTTCGCAAACGGTACCGATGACCGGATGCAGTTCGACCTTGCGGGCTTTGGCCTGAACCGCCTGCGCGCGGCGGGTGTGGGCCATGCGGAATGGACGCGCCACTGCACCTATAGCGATGCGGATCGTTTCTATAGCTACCGTCGCAGCACCCACGCGAAAGAGGCTGACTATGGCCGGCTGATCGCTGCGATTGTGCTATAGAAGCGTGAATTTAGGCAGCAATGCGACAGGCACCTGCCCAAATTTCGCCCCATAGCCGGCCAGCAGCCTGTTTGAATGGCGGCGCATTTTCTACCACAGGTCATAAATTCAAGGGTGTTCCGCGCTTTTGAGTGCGTGCCACAAACCGCGCCCAGGTCTGCTCAAATTATCTGTATTTTTTCGTGAAATGCCCAATCGGTGCCCGAAAGCATTTGCATAGTGATCCTCGACGAAAGGGCATTGCCCATAGACAATAGGATACAGAGCATGAAAACCAACGCACGCTTCATCAAATCGGTTATCGACGCTTCCAACAAGGAAGGCGTGAACCTGCCTTGGTCCCGTGGCACTCGCCGCGCCGCATTTATCGCGAAACGCGCTGCCCTGACGTCCCAGCAAAAAGCCGCCTGAACAGGGTCGGCTTAACGGCCCCGGGGTTCTCGGGCCAGCCGGTGGCCCTGCGCGCGACGGGCGGGTGCCTGTCCGCACAGATGGTTTGAGACCGATCACAAACATTCTCTGCGCGCGGGCCTCTCTCGCGCGGATTAATCCGGATCGCAGGTGTTTCAGCGGGGGCTAGGCACGTGGGATCGACCATATAAAGGTCACATTATGACATTGCATACTGCCCCTGATTTTGCCCCCTCCCCTACACATACGGCGCAATCCGCAGCCTCCCGTTCGGTTCTGCGGGAAGCGCGTGCCAGATCTACCGGACGCACCCGCGCGTATGAGATTGCGGTGCTGCGTCAGGACGGCTCCGTCTTTGTGACCGAAGGCTACGCCCCTGCCACACCGTTGTTCGAAGAACCGTTTTCCGCTTTCGCCCATGGCACGTTGATCCGCACGACCCAGGGGGAAATCCCGGTCGAAGACCTTTGCCCCGGTGACCGGATCGTACAGGCCGACGGGCTGCACACTCCGCTTCTCTGGGTTGGATCAAGCAAGTTCGTCCCTGCGGATATCGGCCATCGCACGCCGCTTGTACGGGTCATGGCGGACAGTCTGGGGCTGGCGCGCCCCTCTGGTTTCCTGACCTTCGGCCCCGCTGCGCGCATCCTGCATACGCCACAAAATCTTCGCGGCGCAGAGCAGACGCGCAAGGTCTTTACCCTGATGCGAGATCTGGTGGACGGGGTGAATATAATCGAAATTCAGCCTCCGACGCCGGTGCGGCTGTATCACTTGGGTCTTGCCCGTCATGCCGCGATCAGCGTCAGCGGTCTGGAGATGGAGACATTTCACCCCGGCCCGTCGACAATCGCAGCCCTGCCGCTGCATCAACGTGACGCGTTTTTATCAATGTTTCCGCATATCAGTGGCGCCAAAGATTTTGGCCCGCTGTGTCACCCCCGCGCGTCAGAACGGTCAGACCCGATCTACGCTGCGTAATAGCCCTTAGGGGTCGCTTTTCAGACGGCTTTCCAGCACATCAAAAGGCACGCCCGGTTCATCTTTGGCCGGGCGGATCACAAGGCTGGTTTTGACGCTTTCCACATTGGGCGTCGTCAGCAATTGTCCGGTCAGAAAGCTCTGGAAGCTCGACAGATCGGGGGCGACGCATTTCAGCAGGAAATCCACCTCGCCGTTGAGCATGTGACATTCGCGGACCAGCGGCCAATTGCGGCACTTCTCTTCAAAGGCGGTGAGGTCGGATTCAGCCTGGCTGGCCAGACCGACCATCGCGAAGACCTGTACCTCGAACCCCAGCTCGCGCGCGTTAACATTCGCGTGGTAGCCGCGGATATATCCGCTTTCCTCAAGGGTCCGGACCCGGCGCAGGCACGGCGGTGCAGAGATGCCTACCCGTTTGGCCAACTCAACGTTGGTCATGCGCCCGTCCGCCTGCAATTCGGCTAAAATTTTCCGATCAATCGGATCAAGCCGCGTCCCTGCCATAATACCCCCATAGGATTTTCAATTGTTATAGCACCAACATCGTTGGACGCAATAATCTTTCGCCGGTGCGCAATGTTCTGAATTCAAGCAAAAATCAACCGCATTTTCGATGACGGCGATCTTTGCAGGGCGGATATGCAAACTTGGGGTTTAAGGCAACCCGAGGGGCGTCTATATCGGTTGGAACGCAACAAATGATACATTCTGGGGTTCTTTATCATGGCCGAAACTCGCGAAACCAAGCTTTTGATCATCGGCTCCGGCCCTGCTGGATATACTGCCGGTGTCTATGCCAGCCGCGCGATGCTGAACCCGATCCTTGTACAAGGCATCGAACCTGGCGGGCAGTTGACCACCACAACCGAGGTTGAAAACTGGCCCGGCGACAGCGAGGTCCAGGGCCCCGATCTGATGATCCGCATGCAGGACCACGCCAAGGCGATGGGGACCGAGATCATCGGCGACATCATCACCGATCTGGACCTGTCCAGCCGCCCCTTCCACGCCAAGGGTGACAGCGGCACGACCTATGTGGCCGACGCCGTGATCCTTGCAACAGGCGCACGGGCAAAATGGCTGGGGCTTGAGACCGAAGAGAAGTTCAAAGGCTTCGGCGTTTCGGCCTGTGCCACCTGCGACGGCTTCTTCTATCGCAATCAGGAAATCGTGGTCATCGGGGGTGGCAACACCGCCGTGGAAGAAGCGCTGTTCCTGACCAACTTCGCCTCCAAGGTCACCTTGATCCACCGCCGGGACGAGCTGCGCGCCGAGAAGATCCTGATCGACCGGCTGATGAAAAATCCAAAGATCGAACCGCTGTGGTTCCACCAACTGGATGAAGTCTATGGTACCGATGCGCCGCTGGGTGTCGAAGGGGTCAAGGTCAAGCACGTCGAAACCGGCGAGATCACCGATATCCCGTGCAAAGGTGTTTTCGTCGCCATCGGCCACGCGCCCGCGAATGAACTGGTCAAGGATACGCTGGAAACGCATATGGGCGGCTATGTCGTCACCAAGCCGGACAGCACCGAAACCTTTGTCCCCGGTGTATTCGCGGCGGGCGACCTGACCGACCACAAATACCGTCAGGCCGTGACCAGCGCCGGCATGGGCTGTATGGCCGCGCTAGAGGCTGAACGATTCCTTGCGGAAGTTGGCGATGATGAAGGCAAAGACACATCACTGCCACTTGGCTATGGAGCCGAGGTAAAAGACGACGCATAACGTTCGCCTAGGATGGCGTTTGCTGGGATAAGATTGCCTTTTCCCAGCAAAAAACACGTCGCTGTCCGTAATTCGCCGCAAAGCGGCTACAAAGGTTGCCTAGCCCAATCGGTGCGGTCTATCAGCCCGAATATCCGAATTTGAACCTAAAGTATTGCGAGACGCCCATGCAAACGCCCAACCTTGCTCCGATCCCTGAACTCTATGTCTCTTACGACTCGGCGCAGAAGCTGAAGGTGGAAGCTGGCGATCTGGTCAGCCATGACCTGACGCCGCGCCAGATCTGCGATCTAGAGCTGCTGATGAACGGTGGCTTCAACCCTCTTAAGGGTTTCTTGACCGAAGAAGACTATGACGGTGTTGTCGAAAACATGCGTCTGGCAGATGGGTCGCTGTGGCCGATGCCGATCAACCTTGATGTGTCCGAGAAGTTTGCCGAAGGGCTCGAGATCGGGCAGGACATCGCCTTGCGCGATCAGGAAGGCGTGATTTTGGCGGTCATGACCGTCACCGACCGCTGGGTTCCAAACAAGGCCCGCGAGGCAGAGAAAGTCTTTGGCGCGGACGACAGCGCGCATCCGGCGGTGAACTATCTGCACAACACCGCGGGCAACGTCTATCTGGGCGGCCCTGTGACTGGCATCCAGCAGCCCGTCCACTATGATTTCAAGGCGCGTCGCGACACGCCGAACGAGCTGCGGGCCTATTTCCGCAAGATGGGCTGGCGCAAGGTTGTGGCCTTCCAGACCCGCAACCCCCTACACCGCGCACACCAGGAACTGACCTTCCGCGCCGC
>NZ_DGMH01000065.1:22128-27664 GCF_002388305.1 Sulfitobacter sp. UBA4523 | reverse complement strand
ACCCGCGTGCGCTGCTACGAGGCGGTGCTGAACAAATACCCCGCCGCCACCACCGCGATGAGCCTGCTGAACCTTGCCATGCGCATGGCTGGCCCCCGCGAGGCCGTGTGGCACGGTCTGATCCGCAAGAACCACGGCTGCACCCATTTCATCGTGGGCCGCGACCACGCGGGCCCCGGCAAGAACTCTGCCGGTGAGGATTTCTATGGTCCCTATGACGCGCAGGATCTGTTCCGCGCCCATGAGGAAGAAATGGGCATCGAAATGGTCGACTTCAAACATATGGTTTGGGTGGCCGAGCGTGCACAATACGAAGCGATTGACGAGATCGAAGACAAGGATGCCATCACTATCCTCAACATCTCGGGCACCGAGTTGCGTCGCCGTCTGCAGGAAGGGCTGGAAATCCCCGAGTGGTTCTCCTTCCCCGAGGTGGTTGAAGAGCTGCGCCGCACCAAGCCGCCGCGCAACAAGCAGGGCTTTACGGTTTTCTTCACCGGTTTCTCGGGCTCGGGGAAATCGACAATCGCCAATGCTTTGATGGTCAAACTGATGGAGATGGGCGGCCGTCCCGTCACGCTTCTGGATGGCGATATCGTTCGCAAGAACCTGTCGTCGGAACTGGGCTTTAGCAAAGAGCACCGCGATCTGAACATCCGCCGCATCGGCTATGTCGCGTCCGAGATCACCAAGAACGGCGGCATCGCCATCTGCGCGCCGATCGCGCCTTACGCCACCACCCGCCGCGCCGTGCGCGAAGACGTGGAAAGCTTTGGTGCCTTCGTCGAGGTCCACGTCGCCACCTCCATTGAGGAATGCGAACGCCGCGACCGCAAGGGGCTGTACAAGCTGGCCCGCGAAGGCAAGATCAAGGAATTCACAGGGATCTCAGACCCCTATGACGTTCCGGAAACCCCCGAACTGCGCGTCGAGACAGAGAATGTCGACGTCGACAACTGCGCCCATCAGGTGCTGCTCAAGCTGGAAAGCATGGGGCTGATCAAGGGGTAACCCTTTCGCCAAGTCGAATACAGAAAGGCCAGCCTTCATAGGCTGGCCTTTTTCATGCGTGCTGTTGGACGCCGTGCACAAAAAAAGGGCCGCAACACAGCGACCCTTTTCATTTAATTTTCGATGTTAAGACTTAATGCACCATCACGGGCGCATAGTCATGATCGCGCGCGAGGCTAAAGGCGAGCTTGCGGTCACCGACCAGTGCCAGCTGCTGCCCTTCGGCGTCATGCACGGCGTATAGCTGTTTTAGCCCTTCCGCCTGCTCGCGCACTTCGAGGGGAAGGTCGGACACGGCAATCATCTTGACGTAGACGGTACGGTCCTGAACATGCGTTTCTTCGTTATGCATTTTATTCCCCTTTTCTGATCTTGATGGTCTGAACGACCTTTTCGGGCTTCGCGCGGGTGAGATCGACGTGTAGCAGGCCGTTTTCAATCAGCGCTTCGCCAACGTCTACACCGTCGGCCAGTACGAAGGATCGTTGAAACTGGCGTGCGGCGATCCCGCGGTGCAAAAAGATTCGCTCTTCTTGCGTGTCGACCTGACGGCCACGGATCACAAGCTGTCTATCCTCAACGGTTATAGAGAGATCTTGTTCCGCAAAACCTGCGACCGCAAGCGTAATGCGGTAGCTATAGTCCGATGTTTGTTCAATGTTGAACGGTGGATAGCCTTCGTTTCCGGCCTTCGCCGTACGTTCCATCACCCGTTCCAACTGCTCGAAACCCAGCATATGCGGGTAGGAAGCCAGCGTTAATTTCGTCATAAGACACGTCCTTTAAGATAAGCGACAGTCAGTCATCCGGCCCCGTATTCGGCGACCTGCATCAAATATGGGGGCCATGGGGGCAGGACGCAAGGGCTATGCCTTTGAATTGCAACCGCCTATATTCGCAGGCCTAGATATAGCAAGAATCAGCCAAACCTATGAATCCTCCCTCCGACCTGTCGATGAAGAATGACGATGTCCTGCGTGTCGAGCTTGAGGTGTTTCGCCGCGAGCATCGCGATCTGGACGATGCCATTCAGGCGCTGGTCGATAAGGGGACGGGCGATCAGCTGACGCTGCAGCGGCTGAAAAAACGCAAGCTGCGCCTGAAAGACCTGATTGCCCAGATCGAAGACCGGCTGACCCCCGATATTACCGCCTGACAGCGCCCGCCAGCGGATTGCCACGCGGGCGATCATGGCTATAGTGCGCGCTTCTTATACGCTCTAGCAAAGGCCCTTTTTCATGGAAAATCCACCTGTCGGCATCATCATGGGCTCGCAGTCCGATTGGGCCACGATGCGCGAGGCAGCGACGCTGCTGGATGAACTTGGTATCGCTTACGAGGCCAAGATCGTATCGGCACACCGCACCCCCGACCGGTTGTGGAGCTATGGGAAAACCGCTGCTGACCGCGGCCTGCAGGTGATCATCGCCGGTGCGGGCGGTGCTGCGCATTTACCCGGCATGATGGCGTCCAAGACCCGCGTGCCGGTGATCGGCGTACCGGTGCAGACCAAGGCGCTGTCGGGTGTGGATTCGCTTTATTCTATTGTGCAGATGCCCCGGGGCTTTCCGGTCGCGACGATGGCGATCGGTGCTGCAGGTGCCGCGAATGCCGCGTTGATGGCTGCGGGCATTCTGGCCCTCCAAGACCCTGCCCTTGCCGCCCGTCTTGACGCTTGGCGCGATGCGCTTAGCGCCTCCATCCCAGAGGAGCCTTCGGATGACTGAAGCATTGAAGACAGGGGCCACCATCGGGATTTTGGGCGGCGGGCAATTGGGGCGCATGCTGGCCGTTGCTGCCGCACGTCTGGGGTTTCGCACGCATATCTTTGAACCCGGGGCCAACCCGCCTGCAGGTGATGTCGCCCATGCGCTGACCACCGCTGGCTATGATGACGTCGACGCGCTGACCGCCTTTGCCAAATCGGTTGATATCGTCACCTTCGAGTTTGAAAACATCCCGACAGATGCGCTGGATGTGATCGAAAACATCGCCCCCATCCGTCCCAACCGCGAGGCGCTGCGCACCAGTCAGGACCGTCTGGTAGAGAAACAGTTCCTCGAAGGTTTGGGCCTGACTGTCGCCCCTTTTGCCGATATCGCCAACGCCGCCGATCTGGAGGCCGCGATAACGACCATCGGCGCGCCGTCGATCCTGAAAACCCGTCGCTTCGGCTATGACGGCAAGGGCCAGTCGCGACTGCGCAGTGCGGATGATGCGGCGGAGGCCTTGGCGGATATGGCTGGCAATCCTGCGGTGCTGGAAGGCTTTGTGAACTTCACCGCCGAAGTGTCCGTGATCGCCGCGCGCAGTCCCTCGGGCGAGGTTGCCTGTTTCGATCCCGGTGAGAATGTGCACCGCGACGGCATCCTGCACAGCACCACCGTCCCTGCCCGGCTAAGCGCCGCACAGCGCATGGATGCGGTCCTGCTGGCCGCCAAGATCCTGAATGCGCTGGATTATGTCGGCGTACTGGGGGTCGAGCTTTTTGTCACGCCGCAAGGTTTCATCGTGAACGAGATCGCGCCACGGGTGCATAACTCGGGTCACTGGACGCAAAACGGCTGTGCGGTGGACCAGTTCGAACAGCACATCCGTGCCGTGGCGGGATGGCCCTTGGGCGACGGCAGCCGCTATGCAGATGTGGTGATGGAGAACTTGATCGGCGACGATATGGACCGCGTGCCCGAGCTGGCGAAACAGCGCGACACGGCGCTGCATCTGTACGGCAAGGCTGATGTCAAACCGGGCCGTAAGATGGGCCATGTGAACATCGTCAAACGGCCCAGCTAGGGCGCTATCCGCGCGGGCCTAGCGAAGGAACCGCGCGGCAATATCACCGGACATATAGCTGACGCGCCCGCCCGACATCGTCAGGGCCACACGGCGCGTCTGCGCGTCGAGCACCAGTAGATCCGCCCGCTTTCCGGTGGCGATCACACCCCGATCCGACAGCCCCAACACCGCCGCGGGCCCCGCCGATACCAAGTGCCACGCCTGCGCCAAGGGCAATACGCCACGATCCGCCAGCATGAAGGCCGCGCGTCGTGGCGACGGGTAATGGTAGTCAGAGGCAAGCGCCCCGCCGATCCCCATCGAAATCAGGTCAAGCGCGGAAACATTGCCGTTGTGCGACCCGCCGCGCACCACATTGGGCGACCCCAGCACCACATGATCCGCCGCCGCCGCTGCGGCTTCGGCTGCCTCCAGCGTCTCGGGGAACTCGGCGACGCGCACGCCACGCTTGCGCCATAAGGCGCGCCCTTCGGCGGTGGTGTCATCATGGCTGCCCATCTGGATGCCCCGCGCCGCCAGCACCTTGCACAGCCAGTCCAGCGCCCCGGGGACATCCGCGCTTTGGGCGTGCAGGTCTTGCATCATCCGCAGATGGTCGTCCGGATTGCGGCCTGCCTTCAGCGCTTGCCCTACCATGCGTTTGGGCACCTGCCCTTTCGCCAGCCTGTCGTGCGGCAGATGGTCGTTGAACACGACATAGGACAGCCCCCAGTCCTGCATGCGCTGCGGCAGATCGGCGTAGAGGTCCAGCAGATGCGTCTCGAGCCGGAGCTGTCCGCGCAGGTCCGTAACCAACGTATCTGACACCTGCTGGATCGCGCCAAAGACCTGTTCGGCAAATTCATAGCCGCGCAAGCCGCCTTCCCAGCTGATGAACTGCGCCAGCACGGCGGTGGTGATGCCATTGGCGGCCAGCTCTGCCTCCGCGGCGACCAGACCCTCTTGCATGGTTTTCATCGCACCGCGGCGGGGGGCGAGGTGACGTTCGAACCCGTCCCCATGCACATCGACGATCCCCGGCAGTATCATGTAACCGTCAAGATCAACGCGTGCGGCTTGCGCCACATCGGTAATCAGCCCCTGCGCAACCGCCAGCGGGCGGGGTTCAAGCACATCCGCGCCCAGGACGTGCGCCCCCGTAAATTCAACGTTCAGCATCGTTAGCCTTTTGTCCCGGCAAGCAGGCCCCATCGGGGCAGCCGATTGAATCAAGCACTGCGTCCACGAACCCCAGCGACCGGTCGAATTTCCCTGTGTCCAGATAGGTCATCGTCTGCGCAATCACCGTCGGGTTCATCATCATGAACGTATGTGTCACCGGCAGCATCAAAAAATCGCGCATCCCGTCGACCCGCGCGGATTGGACGGACACTTTGCCATCATCGCGCCCTGGCAGCAGCGACGAGAAATAGGGGTTCAGCGATTGCGTCCCTGCGATCACGCCCAGATCAAAGGTAACCGGAGGCAACCGCAGGGGAAGAGAGTTTTCCCCCGTCCCCATCTGCGCCCCTGCGGGACCGTTCATCCAGTCAAAGGCGGCAAGATCACCCAGCGTGTCCACGACCTCGCTGCCGTGATTGGGCGGGGCCAGCATGACGACGCGGCCAATACGCGCATCGCCCGTTTCGGCAACCCATTGCCGCAGAAGGATGCCGCCCATGGAATGGGTCACAAAATCAACCTTATCCGTCCCGCAGGCCGCGACTGCGTCGGGCAAGGTGCGGCGGGT
>NZ_DGMH01000065.1:342-22016 GCF_002388305.1 Sulfitobacter sp. UBA4523 | reverse complement strand
CAGGTAGCCGGGGCGCACCACGGTGTAGCCCTCGGTCTCGAGCGCGGCCTCCATCACGGCAAAGGAGGTCTCGGTCCGGGCGAGCCCGTGCAACAGCACCACGCAGCGCCCCTCGCCCGCTGTGGAAAGCGACGCTTGCGCCTGTGCCATGCCCGACAGCACGCCAAGCGAGAAAGTGATTGTGACCAGTGTTTTCATAGCTAGGGTCAAATAGACTGAAAACGCCGCATGTGAAATGCTTTGACGCATGCGCCGCGAGATTGAGGGTAAGATGGCGGAAAATAGCCCGCGTTTGGCGGTTCGTGCCGTGTTGATCCATGAAGGCCGCTTGCTGCTGGTCAACGCCTATCCCGATGGCAAAAGCGACCTGATGTGCGCGCCCGGTGGCGGGGTAGAACGCGGCAGCGCCCTGCCCGACAATCTGATCCGCGAGGTGTTTGAGGAAACCGGCCTGAAGATCGCCGTAGGGGTGCCCTGTCTGGTGAATGAATTCCACGACCCTCAGGGGGATTTCCATCAGGTGGATATCTACTTTCGCTGCACGGTGACCGGCTCTGCCGATGTGGACCCCGCGTGGCAGGACGCCGAAAGGATCGTGACCGACCGCCGCTGGGTCACCCCCGACGAGATGCGCGGTTTGCGGGTCAAGCCGGATAGTCTGGCGCAGGTCGCCTTTGGCAACGACCCGATCAGCTACGACCCGTTGGAGCCGATCGTGCGCTGACCGCCAGCCCGATCCCGCCAAGCACCAACGCGGTGGCAATGACCACCTTTGCGCCCAAAGGCTCTGCCAGCAAAAGCGCACCGGCAAGAATCGCGATGACCGGCACCGACAGTTGCACCACCGCCGCCGTCGCCTGCGCCAGCCTTGGCAGCACCGCATACCACAGCGCGTATCCGAGGCCCGAGGTGACGGCCCCGCAGACCACGCCAAGAGCAATGCCCGTGGGGGTATAGAATGTCGGCTGCACCAGCAGCAGCATAGCGACCAAGGGCGTGCAGATCACAAAGTTCCCCGCGCTGCCTGCCAGCGGGTCAGACGCACCGCGGCCAATGATCGTATAGGCGGCCCAGCCGAGCCCTGCGGCGATCATCAACACGGCTCCCAATGGGTCAACCGCCACGCCTTGCGACGGCCAGAGCACCAGCACCAATCCGGCAAACGCCACCCCCGCCCCTAACAGCTTGCGTGGTGTCGGTGTCACGCCGAACAGCGCACCATGGGCGAACATGGCGATCTGGACCACACCGAACAGGATCAGCGCGCCCAAGCCTGCGTCCAGCGTGAGATAGGCGAGCGAGAAACCGATGATATAGATCGCCAGCGTGACCGCCCCCAGCCCCTGTTGACGTCGCAGCAAGGGCACCCGCCCGCCGCGCAGCACGACCAGCAGCGCCAAGAGCACCGCCCCTGACAACACCCGCACAACGGCAAATCCGGTGGGGTCAATATGCCCGCCCGCAATGGCAAAGCGGGTCAGGACAGAGTTGGCCGCGAAGGCGACCATCACAAGGGCGGTGAGGAAGAAAATACGCATGGCGACTGCTTAGGCTACCGACGCGCGACGTACCACGAAAAAGGGGCGCATCTGGTGATGCGCCCCTTCATTCTGTCAGCACAAGGGCGTGATCGCCCCCGCGGCGTGATTTACATCATGCCGCCCATGCCGCCCATGCCGCCCATGTCGGGCATGCCGCCGGCTGCGCCGCCGTCTTTCGACGGTTTGTCGGCAACCATGGCTTCGGTTGTGATCAGCAGACCAGCAACGGATGCCGCGTCTTGCAGCGCTGTACGCACAACTTTGGCAGGGTCGATAACACCGAATTTGAACATGTCGCCATATTCTTCGGTCTGAGCGTTGAAGCCGAACTTCAGGTCGTCGCTTTCGCGGATTTTGCCGGCCACTACGGAACCGTCAACACCAGCGTTTTCAGCGATCTGACGCAGAGGCGCTTCGAGCGCTTTGCGGACGATGCCGATACCAACGTTCTGGTCTGCGTTGTCGCCTGTCAGCCCTTCGAGCTTTTTGCCCGCTTGAACCAGTGCAACACCACCACCAACAACGATACCTTCTTGAACAGCGGCACGTGTCGCGTTCAGGGCATCATCAACGCGGTCTTTGCGCTCTTTGACTTCAACTTCGGACATGCCGCCAACGCGGATCACGGCAACACCGCCTGCCAGTTTGGCAACGCGTTCTTGCAGCTTTTCTTTGTCGTAGTCGGATGTGGTTTCTTCGATCTGGTTACGGATCTGAGCAACACGTGCTTCGATCTCTGCCTTCTCGCCAGCGCCGTCAACGATTGTTGTTTCGTCTTTGGTGATGGTGACTTTCTTGGCCGAACCCAGCATGTCCATTGTAACGGACTCGAGCTTCATGCCCAGATCTTCGGAGATCACTTGACCGCCTGTCAGGATCGCAAGGTCTTGCAGCATGGCTTTGCGGCGATCGCCGAAACCAGGTGCTTTGACCGCTGCGATTTTCAGGCCGCCGCGCAGTTTGTTGACAACCAGAGTTGCCAGCGCTTCGCCTTCAACATCTTCGGAGATGATCAGCAGTGGTTTTTGCGACTGGATCACTTGCTCAAGCAGGGGAACCATTGGCTGCAGCGAGGACAGTTTTTTCTCGTGCAGCAGGATGATCGCGTCTTCCAGCTCGACAGTCATCTTGTCGGAGTTGGTGACGAAGTAAGGGGACAGGTAACCGCGGTCGAACTGCATGCCTTCAACAACATCGGTCTCTGTTTCCAGACCTTTGTTCTCTTCGACGGTGATCACACCTTCGTTGCCGACTTTCTGCATCGCGTCCGCGATCTGACGGCCGATTTCTTTCTCGCCGTTTGCAGAGATGGTGCCGACTTGGGCAACTTCGTCGCTGTCGTTAACAGGGCGCGCTGCTGCTTTGATCGCTTCGACGACAGTGGTGGTCGCCATGTCGATGCCGCGCTTCAGGTCCATCGGGTTCATGCCAGCGGCAACCGATTTCATGCCTTCTTTAACGATGGCTTGGGCCAGAACGGTTGCGGTTGTTGTACCGTCACCCGCTTCGTCGTTGGTCCGGGAAGCAACTTCCTTGACCATCTGTGCGCCCATGTTTTCGAACTTGTCTTCCAGTTCGATTTCTTTCGCTACGGATACACCGTCTTTGGTGATGCGAGGCGCGCCAAAGGATTTGTCCAGCACAACGTTACGGCCTTTGGGGCCCAGTGTGACTTTGACGGCATCGGCAAGGATGTTCACACCCTTAAGCATCTTGTTACGGGCGTCGGTCCCGAATTTTACGTCCTTAGCAGACATAGTGTCTCTCCTAAAATCTTGGGTTGATGTCAGCGTATCTTGGGTGAGGCGCTAGGCCCCGGTCTGCCTGAGCTCAGGACAGGATCCCCATGATGTCGCTTTCTTTCATCATCAGCAGTTCTTCGCCGTCCAGGGTGACTTCTGTGCCGGACCATTTGCCGAACAGAACCTTGTCGCCGGCTTTTACAGCCATTGCGATCAGCTCACCGCTGTCCTTGCGCGCGCCTTCGCCACAAGAAACAACTTCACCCTCGGAGGGTTTTTCTTTTGCGGAATCAGGGATGATCAAGCCACCCTTGGTTTTTTCTTCGCTTTCGGTGCGGCGCACCAGCACACGGTCATGCAGCGGTTTAAATGCCATCTTTCAGCTCCTTAAGGCTCAAAGTTATTCTCCCAAGCCGCCCCTCCGGTCGAGGGGTGCAGCCATTAGCACTCAGCCCTTGCGAGTGCTAACGAGGGATAGCTAAGGATGTGCACGGCCCTAGTCAACCACGGTAATTTGAAAAATTTTAGCCAACTTGCCCCGTGGCCCGAGCAGGCTAGTCCGACCCAAGCACCCGCCCCGCGGCGGAAACAGCTTCGGCACCTGTCGGGGTCAGGCCGTATATGCCTGTCTCGATCTTTTCAAACCATCCGTAGTGATTGTCGCGCATCATGGCGGTTGCCCGCTGAACCTGGGTTTCGCGCGCGACATGGGCACCTTTGCTGGCCCCTGCCTCGAATAGATACATCGCGAGCTTCAACGCATCCTGCCGATAGGCGGTGACCAGCCCTGCCCGCGTCTGCCCGCCGTCATTCGGGTCGCCCTGACGCCGTGCGAATTCACGCAGCAGCCGCGCCTGCCGCTTGGCGCTTTTGCGCGGCGCATAGGGGCCCGGATCGCAATGCACCTCGACCAGACCATCCTTCAGCCGCACGGTGATCAACCCCAACCCCAAACGCCGCGCCAGCGCTGTGTTGTCCTTGACCGCCTTGGCAAAACGTTTGCCCGGCTGACGGGCGACCGCCAGATAGACATCATCGCTGACCGACAGACGCGCGATACATTGATGAAACAGCGCAAGGCTAAAGCCCAGCTTCAGCTCGACCACCACCGGCGGCTCTGCCCCGCGAACGGCCACGACATCGGCAGCCCCCACCTCTGACTTCACGACATAGCCCTGATCCTCGAGAAAGGATTTGATCGGCGGGTAAAGGTCGGTTTCGCGCGGGTTTGTCATGGGTGCAGTGCTACCAGCTTTGCCCCGCTGCTGAGAACCCCAAAGCCGCGGCTATCAGGCAGGTGGTGACAACTGCGCCAACCAACCATATAAGGCGCGCAAATCAACACTCTCCCACTGCAGGACATTCCTATGACAACGCTTGTTTTTGGCCATAAATCCCCCGACACAGACAGCACCGGCAGCCCGATCATCTGGGCATGGTACCTGAATGAAATCAAAGGCGTCGACGCCGCCCCCGCCCTGCTGGGCGAGCCCAACACCGAAGCGCTGTTCATGCTGGACCACTGGAAGCTGGACAAGCCGCAGATCATCGACGACGTGCAGGCCGACCAGCCCGTTGTGATCGTTGACACTAACAACCCTGCCGAGCTGCCCGCCAGCATCAATGACGCGGACATCACCGCCATCATCGACCACCACCGTCTGGTGGGCGGGCTTGAAACCAAAGGCCCCGTCAACATCGTGATGGAGACCCTCGCCTGCACCGCGACGATCATGTACAAGATGATCGGTGATGACATGGCGCAGATGCCCACCAATATCAAAGGCGCGATGCTGACCTGCATCCTGTCCGACACGCTGGAATTCCGCAGCCCGACCACAACGCAAGAAGACACCGCCATCGCCCACGCGCTGGCCAAGGATCTGGGTATCGACATCGCTGAATATGCGGCGCAGATGTTTGCGGCGAAATCCGACGTCTCGTCCTTCTCCGAAGCAGAGCTGCTGCGCATGGATTCGAAAGAATACGAAGTCGACGGCAAGAAATTCCGCGTCTCCGTTCTGGAAACTACATCGCCCGCAGCCGTGCTGAACCGTAAAGACGCGCTGATGGCTGCTATGCCCGGCGTTGCCACAGAAGACGGGGCCGATCAGGTGTTGCTCTTCGTTGTCGACATTCTGAACGAAGAAGCCACCATGCTGATCCCTAACGACTTTACCAAGTCTGTGGCAGAGAAAAGTTTTGGCGCGACTGTCACCGGTGACAGCGTTGTCCTGCCCGGTGTGATGAGCCGTAAGAAGCAGATCATCCCGAACATCAAAGTCTAAACGGACCTATCCGGCTCCCTGCTTGGCGGGGGCACAAACGCAAAAGCCCCCCCTGAGATCAGGGGGGCTTTTGTCATTTCAGCGCCGCGCCGAAGCGCGAGGGGCTTATACCTTCAAAGGGGTATCGCCGCGTTCCCATGCCAGCGGCTTGAACACGTCGTCGACGGGCGTCTGCGCGACGTGGTTCACGTAGTTGGACATGGTTTTCTGCGCCATCCCAAGGATCACATCCAGCACCGCGCGGTGGCCATAGCCCGCGTCGAAGAACGCTTTCATCTGATCGTCAGACACGTTGCCGCGCTGGCGGAACATCTGGACGGTAAAGGTGCGCAGCGCTTCCAGCTTGGGTGTCGGCAGCGCGGTTTCGTTGCGCAGCGCGTCAGAGATTTCGTCCGATACCTTCATCATCTTGGCGATACCTGTGTGCGCGGGGACGCAGTAGTGGCATTCGTTCTCGACGTTGATCGCCTGCCAGACCACTGTCAGCTCTTCCGCATCAAAATCGGTTTCGGTGAACAGCTTGTGCAGCACCTGATAGCCTTCGTAAGCCTGTGGGCTTTCGGCCAGAACCTTGTGCAAACCGGGCAGACGGCCAAAGGCTTTTTGCGACTGCTCAAGCAGCGGCTTGGAGGCTTCGGGTGCGGTATCAAGATCGTGAGAGGGGAAGGACATGGAAAAGCTCCTGTAAATGTTTCGCTACAGTACATTTAGGGTTTATTGAGCGATCACTCAAGTATATAATTGAGCAATCATTCAAGAAAAGGTGATCCCATGCCCCGCAAACCCAGCTATGACCGTGAAGATCTGATCGAACGCGCCCGCGATCTGTTCTGGCAACGCGGTTGGGCGGGCACGTCGCTGAAGGACCTGGAGGCGAGTCTCAAGATGAAGCCGGGCAGCTTCTATGCAGCGTTCGGGTCAAAGGATGCGCTGTTCGAACTGGCGCTTGATCGCTACGCTGCTGACGGGTCAGAGCGGATTAAGACGCTTGCCCGTAACGAAGGCCCCCTGCCCGCGCTACAAAAATTTCCCCGCATGGTGATTTCGAATGACACCGCACCGGCCAAAGCCTGCATGCTCTCGAAAACCCTGCTTGAACTGCAAGCCCACCGTCATCCGCTGGCGCAAAAGGCAAACGCCCATCTGCTGAAGATGGAGCAGATGTTCGCAGAGCTGTTTTCCCAAGCCCAAGCCACGGGTGACATCAGCACCGAACACGATCCGCGCAGTCTGGCGCGGCGCTACCAGTCCGATGTGCTGGGGCTGCGCGTCTCTGCGGAACGTGAGGGGGTGGATGCCGCCGCCATCGCGGGCGAAATCGCGGAGGGGTTGGCGCGGCTCTGACGCGCATCAGGGCGCGGGCCTGTTGCGCTGCCCAGTTGCCCCGCGGGGGGATGTGTGCTTTCTGCGGTGCAAAGCTCTTGCAGATTGGAAAGCGGCCCATGACCCAGATTATCAATAACCTTTTCGAAATCTCTGACCGCTATGACGCCTTGTTCGTCGACCTTTGGGGCTGCGTCCACGACGGGGTCAAAGCACTGCCGGATGCGGTCACCGCGCTGCAAGCCTATCGCAACGGCGGCGGCAAGGTGGTGCTTGTCACAAACTCCCCCCGCCCCCGCGACGGCGTGATCAAACAGCTGGCGCATTTCGGCGTACCGGATGATGCGTGGGACGATATTGCCACCTCGGGCGATTCTGCGCGTACGGCGATGTATCGCGGCATGGTGGGCACGCAGGTCTGGCACCTTGGCCCGCCCACGGACAAGCACTTCTTTGATCCCAGCGACGTGCTTGATGATCCTGTCGATATCCAGCGGGTTGATCTGGAAGACGCCGAGGGCATCGTTTGCACCGGCCCGTTCGATCCATCCGAAGACCCCTCCGTGCTGCGCCCGCAACTGCTTTATGCCAAGCAAAAGGGGCTCAAGCTGCTTTGCGCGAACCCCGATATCGTGGTCGACCGTGGCGATGTGCGCGAATGGTGCGCTGGTGCCATCGCGGCGCTTTATACCGAGATGGGCGGGGAAAGCCTGTATTTCGGCAAGCCGCACCCGCCGATTTATGATCTGGCCCGCCGCAAGCTCTACGCATTGGACAAGGACATCACCGACAATGGCATTCTCGCCATCGGCGACGGCATCCATACCGATGTCAAAGGGGCCATGGGTGAGGATATCGATTCGCTTTTCATCTCTGGCGGTCTGGCCGCGCGGGAAACCGAAACGCAGACCCAGCCCGATCCCGAGGCGCTAATCCGTTATTTGGAAAAGGAAACATCGGCTCCGACCTACACAATTGGGCACCTACGCTGACCTACTTTCTCCTTGCGTTTCTGCGCCCGCAAAGTAATTAAGTTTCACACTGGATAAAACTGGCGTCACTTTATTACTGAAAGGGCTGGCATGTTGGATAATCTGCCCCGTGGAACGATCTGTATTGAAGATATCGAAATCGGCATGACGCGCTATCTGCGCAAGGTCATCACCGACGAAGACATCGAGATGTTCGCGCAAGTGTCCACTGATCGCAATCCGGTACATCTGGACGACGCCTACGCGCAGGACACGATCTTTGAGGGGCGGATCGCCCACGGCATGCTGACTGCGGGCCTGATCTCTGCCGTGATCGGAGAGCAGTTGCCGGGGCATGGCACCGTCTACATGGCGCAGTCGCTCAAGTTTCTGGCCCCCGTGCGCCCCGGCGATCTGGTCTATGCCGAGGTGAAGGTCACCAATATCGAATTCGACAAGCGCCGTGTGAAACTGGATTGCCACTGTGCGATTGACGGCAAAAAGGTCCTGATTGGCGAAGCAACCGTTCTGGCCCCGTCGCGCAAGTTCGACTGACGATCGCCCTCCCGCCAGCGCCCGTCCCGGGACGCTGCGGTTTTTCGGCACCGTGACCCGCCCCGCTGCTTGTCAGCACCGGCAGAGGGGGCTACCACCAAGCGCATGGAAATCATTCGCGACTATCAATTTGTATCCGCTTTCGATCAGGGGGCGACCGCCGCTATTGGCAATTTCGACGGGGTGCATCTGGGGCATCGGTCAGTCATCGATATGGCCCGCGCCGCCCTGCCCGACGCGCCCTTGGGCGTGGTCACATTCGAGCCACACCCCCGCGAATATTTCGCCCCCGACGCCCCGCCCTTCCGCCTGATGGGCGCAGAGGCGCGCGCGCACCAGTTGCAAAAGATCGGCGTCGACAAGCTGTATGAGCTGGGGTTCGATGCAGCCCTGTCCAGCCTCAGCCCCCGCGCCTTTGCGCAGGAGGTGATCGTTGATGGGCTGGGCCTGCGCCATGTGGTCGTGGGTGCGGACTTCCGCTTTGGCAAGGCGCGCGCGGGCACCGCTGAACAGCTGCAGGCCTTCGGTGCCGAGATGGGGTTCGGCGTGACCATCGCGCCGCTGATGGCGAAGGGCCCTGATACCGTGTCTTCGACCGCGATCCGCAACGCGCTGACAGAGGCACGCCCCCGCGACGCCGCCGAGATGCTGGGCCATTGGCACCGCGTTGAAGGCCCGATCCTGCACGGTGAAAAGCGTGGCCGTGAACTGGGCTACCCGACGGCGAATATGTCGATCGACGGGCTGCATCCGCCGGCCTTTGGTGTCTATGCGGTGCTTGTCGATGTGCTTGAAGGGCCGCAGGCAGGGCGCTACCACGGCGTTGCCAGCCTTGGCGTGCGCCCGATGTTCGGCGAGAACAAGGCCAACCTCGAGACATTCATCTTCGACTTCAAAGGCGATCTCTACGGCAAGCATGTCTCGGTCGCGCTGGTCGACCACCTGCGCGGCGAGGAAAAATTCGACAGTCTTGACGCCCTGATCACCCAGATGGATGCGGACAGCGCACAGGCCCGCAGCATTCTGGCCGCGCTATGACCGATCCGATTGCCGCCAAAGGTCTTGCCAAACGGTTCTGGGAAAAGAAGCCGCTCACCAAGATGTCGCAAGACGAATGGGAAGCGCTGTGTGACGGCTGCGGAAAATGCTGCCTCAACAAGCTTGAAGACGAAGACACCGAAGAAGTCGCCCTGACCCGTGTGGCCTGCCGCCTGCTGGATGATGCGACCTGCCGGTGCAGCCACTACGAGAACCGGCACCAATTCGTGCCCGACTGCATCGTTCTGAAGCCCGACAATCTGGATACCCACGCCTATTGGATGCCGCTCACCTGCGCCTATCGGCTGCTGTGGCAGGGCAAGCCGCTGTATGACTGGCACCCGCTGATCAGCGGTGACCCTGATAGCGTGCACCGCGCGGGAATCTCGGTGCAGCATAACACCGTCTCGGAATTCGACACCCCGTTCGAGGAATGGGAAGACCACATTATCGAGGAGCCAACCTGATGTTTTTTGCCTCTGACAACGCGGGCCCTGTTCACCCCCAGATCATGAACCGTCTGGCTCAGGCAAACACCGGACACGCGATGCCCTATGGCAACGATCCCATCATGGACGAAGTCCGCGACGCGATCCGCACCGCGTTCGAGGCACCGGAGGCTGCGGTCTATCTGGTCGCAACCGGCACCGCTGCCAATGCGCTCGCGCTGGCGTGCTACACCCAGCCGTGGCAGACGATCTTTTGCTCCAAGGTCGCGCATATCGAAGAGGATGAGTGCAACGCACCGGAGTTCTACGCAGGTGCGGNNTGCTCCGTCACCTCGCATATCCACGAAGACGAATGTAACGCGCCCGAGTTCTATGCCGGTGCCGCCAAGCTGACTGTGGTTGAAACCGACGATAAGATGACGCCCGAAGCGCTGACAAAGGCGATCGAGAAACACCCCGAGGGCAATGTACATGGCGCGCAGCGCGGGCCGGTGTCGATCACGCAGGTGACCGAACGGGGCTCGGTTCACTCGCTGGAAGAGCTGAACGCCCTCACCGCTGTTGCCAAAAGCTATGACCTGCCGGTGCATCTGGACGGGGCGCGCTTTGCCAATGCGCTGGTTGCCCTGGGCTGCACCCCGGCAGAGATGACGTGGAAAGCGGGTGTCGATGTCGTCAGCTTTGGCGGCACCAAGAACGGTTGCATGGGTGTCGAGGCGGTGATCTTCTTCGACCCCTCCAAGGCTTGGGAGTTCGAGTTGCGGCGCAAACGCGGGGCGCATCTGTTTTCCAAGCACCGGTTCCTGTCTGCGCAGATGGCGGGCTATATGCAGGATGAATTGTGGAAGACAACCGCCGCCTTGGCCAATGACAACGCGCGCCATCTGGCCGACGGTTTGCGCGCCGCAGGGGCAACGCTGCTACATAAACCCGACGCCAATATGATCTTTGCCAAGTGGCCCCGCCGCATCCATCAGAAGCTGCATGATGCGGGGGCGAAATACTATGTCATGGACGGCCCGTTAGAGGGCGACGACCCGAATGAGCCCTTATCGGCGCGGCTGGTCTGTGACTGGTCGATCGACACAGAGGCGATCGACCAGTTCCTATCGTATTTCTGAACGTTATACCGTTTCGAGAAAGCTGCGGATTTCAGCGGCGACGGCCTGCGGGTGTGTGATCGGGGCCATGTGCCCCGCCCCTTCGATCGCCTTGCGTGTCACGTTCGGCAAACGGCGCGCGATGGACGTGCTGATCGCATCTACCATATCCGCCGATGTGCCCCCGTCCATCAACAGCACCGGCATCGCGGCGCGGGCGAACTTGCCCGGCTCTAGCAGCCCGGCATTGTCGTCCCGCAAGAACGGCTGGCTGGCGGGCACATAATGGATTCGGTCAGCCATATACTGGCGCAGCTTTTCCGGCGTCTGTTCCCATCCGCTGCCGTCGCCCCAGCCGGTGTTGAAGATGCGCGCGGCCTCCATCCGGTCGCCCGCGTCAAAAGCCGCATCGAACCCACCGGAGTTGCGATCCGCGGCTGCCACCCGTGCCGGATCGTCAGCCAGAGCCGCCGCGAAATAGACCGGTTCGATCATCGTCAGGCTACGCACCAGTTCGGGGTTCTCGATGGCAATCCGCAAGCCGATCGTCGCGCCGAAAGAATGGCCGATAATATCAATCGGTTCGGTCACCAGTTCCCGCACCAGATCGGTCGCCCGGGCATGGAGATCCCCCAGCCCGTCCCAATCGGCGGATTTCCCGTGGGAGGGCAGATCGGGACAGAGCAATGTCAGCTCATCCGCTAACGCCTCGCCCACGCCGCGCCACGCGCCGGAATGGGCAAGCGTGCAGTGAACAGCCAGCGCGTGCCGCGGACCATGCCCGAATTGCCGTGTATATAAACCTGAACTCACAGTTTACCTGCCATCACGAGATCAAGATCTTCAAGCCGGTCCTGGCCCCAGAACTTGTGGGCGTCGTCCAGAATATAGAATGGCGCGCCAAAGACGCCCTTTTCGACCGCCTCTTCCAGATTGCGCGCGTAGGTATCAGCCCCCTGCAGCAAGCCTTTGTCGGCCAGCGCGGGGTCAAACCCTGCTTTTTCGAGACAGTCGCGCACGACCGCATCTTCGGCAATATCGCGTTCCTCGGCCCAGACGGCGGTCATGATCAGCTGGCACAGCTTGCCTACGTCGCCACCTTCGTTCTGCGCTGCGATAATGGCGTAAGAAGACGGCGCGCCGTTGGTGGGCCAATGCGCGGGTTTGAGGTTGAACGGCACCCCCAGCTTCTTGGCCTGACGCGGCAGTTCAATCGCGCGATACTCTTGCCGCGACGGATGTCGATCTTTCGGAGGCTGCCCGCCCGTGCGCCCGAAAGCGGTAATCAGATCGAAAGGTTTATAGGTGATCGTCGCCCCGTGTTTGGCGGCGATTTCCTCAAGCCGGTTTCCCGCCAGATAGGCATATGGTGAAAGTGTCGCAAAAAAATAGTCGATATGGGGCATTTGGGGTCTCCGATCAGGGCTGTGCAGCTTTGCCAGACCGTAAGGCCATGCTAAGCGGTGTCAACGTCACGATTCTGTCACATGTTCTGCATCCAGGGACCCTTTGCACATGGCTCAAACCACCGAACCCAAACTGATCTCAGGTAACGCGAACATGCCGTTGGCCAAAGCCATCGCACGGCGGATGTCGCTGCATCGGGGGGTCAACGTAGGGCTGGTCGACGCACGGGTCGAACGGTTCAATGACGGCGAAATCTTTGTGGAGGTTTACGAAAACGTGCGCGGCGAGGATATGTTCATCATCCAGCCAACGTCGAACCCTGCCAATGACAACCTGATGGAACTGCTGGTCATGGCCGACGCGCTGCGCCGGTCCTCTGCGGCGCGTGTCACGGCTGTTCTGCCCTATTTCGGGTATGCCCGTCAGGACCGCCGCACCAAGGCACGAACGCCGATCACCGCCAAGATGGTCGCGAATATGATGGTCGGCAGCGGCATTGAGCGTATCCTGACGATGGACCTGCACGCCGCACAGATCCAGGGTTTCTTCGATATCCCTGTCGACAACCTTTATGCCTCCCCCGTTTTTGCGCTGGACATCCAGAACGAATTCAAGGGCCGCATGGACGAGCTGATGGTCATCTCTCCGGATGTGGGCGGCGTGGCCCGCGCACGCGAACTGGCCAAGCGCATCAACTCCCCCCTCGCCATCGTGGACAAGCGCCGCGAAAAGCCCGGCGAGATTGCAGAGATGACCGTGATCGGCGATGTGACCGACAAAGTCTGCCTGATCGTGGACGACATCTGTGACACCGCCGGCACCCTGTGCAAAGCGGCCGAGGTGCTGATGGAAAACGGCGCGAAGGAAGTCCACTCCTACATCAGCCACGGCGTTATGTCCGGCCCTGCGGTCGAACGCGTTAGCAATTCGGTGATGAAATCGCTGGTCATCACGGACAGCATCGCGCCGACGCCCGCCGTCAAGCAAGCTACAAACATCCGGATCGTGCCCACAGCGCCGATCTTTGCGCAGGCGATCCTGAACATCTGGAACGGCACTTCGGTCTCGTCCCTGTTTGACGCCGACACGCTAGAGCCGATCTACGACGGCATGTACAAACCCGGCTAAGCGCCCCTGAAACAACGGCTGGGGGCGCTGCTTAAAGCTCCCAGTCGTCTTGCTGCGGCAACGGCCCGATGGCCATCCAAGACGCCCTGACGCGCGCGATACGCGTATCGCCCCAGGTGCGGAACACCAGTTCAAATCCCTCTTTCGTCACATTCTCTGATCGCAGATCCGCGCGCATGACCGTGGCGTTATCCACGTCCCACAGGGCAAGCGAGGCGTGTACCGTGGGGATATCGCGGTACGGCGTGGAGAAGGTGATATGGTTGCGCCGCTCGCGCTGGCCCTTCCCCGTCCACATCTCGCCACCATCCTGAAAATCGGAGAACAACACCGTCTCTCCGCTATCGATACCAACGCTGTTTGCGTTCATTCTTTTCATCGTGATGGCCTGCCCCAACCTGTCCTACCCCTACAATCCGACAACCATAAGTTAAGGTTAACAAATAGAAAAGGCCCCGCGGATGCAGGGCCTTTTCATCAAAACGGGCAAGGAAACGTCAGAGGCTGGGTTGCTTGCTCGACAAGCCGATTTCGTCCCCCATGGCAACCATGTCGGACAGCAGCTTGGCTGCGTCGTCTACGGGGCCAGGTTCATTCACGAAACCCTCTTTTGCCGTTGTGTACATGGCTTTGGCTTCGGCGATCATTTCATCCAGATGCTCTTGGGTCATATCACCCTTGGACACCGCGCGTTCGGCCAGAACCGATACGCCTTCGGAAGAAATCTCGGCAAAGCCGCCGGTTACCACATACTCAGCAGTGCCTTCCGGGCCTTCAACACGCAGCACACCGGGGCGCAGCGTGGTGATGGTGGGGGCATGATCAGGCATTGCTGTCATGTCCCCGTCCGCACCCGGAATCTGAACGGCCGTCACCTGCATCGAGGCCAGCCGCCGCTCGGGCGAAACGAGGTCGAATTGCATTGTGTCTGCCATTTTCAGCGCTCCTTAAGCGGCGTCTGCCGCCATTTTTTCAGCTTTCGCTTTCACTTCTTCGATGCCGCCAACCATGTAGAAGGCACCTTCGGGCAGGTGATCGTATTCACCGGCAACAACCGCCTTGAAGGAGGTGATTGTCTCTTCCAGTGGAACCTGCTTACCGTCGGAGCCGGTGAACACTTTCGCAACGTCGAAAGGCTGGCTCAGGAAGCGTTCGATCTTACGCGCACGGGCAACGGTCAGTTTGTCGTCTTCCGACAGTTCGTCCATGCCGAGAATCGCGATGATGTCCTGCAGCGACTTGTAGCGTTGCAGGATACCCTGAACGTCACGTGCCACGTTGTAATGCTCTTCGCCAACGATGGATGGGTCCATCAGACGCGATGTGGAGCCGAGCGGATCAACAGCAGGGTAGATACCCTTTTCCGAGATCGAACGGTCCAGAACGGTTGTCGCGTCAAGGTGCGCAAAGGATGTCGCGGGCGCAGGGTCGGTAAGGTCATCCGCAGGAACGTAAACGGCCTGAACCGATGTAATCGAACCGGATTTGGTCGATGTAATACGTTCTTGCATCGCACCCATGTCGGTCGCCAGTGTTGGCTGGTAGCCCACGGCCGAAGGAATACGACCCAGCAGAGCCGAAACCTCGGAACCGGCTTGGGTAAAGCGGAAGATGTTGTCGACGAAGAACAGAACGTCGGTACCGGATTGGTCGCGGAACTGTTCGGCCAGTGTCAGACCGGTCAGAGCAACACGCATACGCGCTCCGGGAGGCTCGTTCATCTGGCCGTACACCAGCGCAACCTGCGATTTTTCCAGATCATCAGGGTTGATAACGTTGGATTCGATCATCTCGTGGTACAGGTCGTTCCCTTCACGGGTACGTTCACCAACGCCCGCGAAAACCGAATAACCGGAGTGCACTTTGGCGATGTTGTTGATCAGTTCCATGATCAGAACGGTTTTGCCAACACCGGCACCACCGAACAGACCAATTTTACCACCCTTGGCGTAAGGTGCCAGAAGGTCGATCACCTTGATGCCTGTTTCCAGCACTTCGGATGTGGTCGACTGTTCCGCGAATTCGGGCGCGTCCGCGTGGATCGAGCGACGCTCGCCCGATTGGATGTCGCCTTTTTCGTCGATGGCTTCGCCAACAACGTTCATGATGCGGCCCAATGTGGCGTTACCCACTGGGATCGAGATTGGCGCGCCTGTGTCTTCGACGCGCTGGCCGCGAACCAGACCTTCGGTCGCGTCCATCGCGATGGTACGCACGGTGTTTTCGCCAAGGTGCTGAGCCACTTCGAGGATCAGTTTCTTGCCGTGGTTTTCAGTTACAACAGCGTTGAGGATCTCTGGCAGGTGATCCTCGAACTGCACATCGACGACGGCGCCGATGACTTGTGTGATTTTGCCGACTGCATTTGCCATGTCGTTTCTCCGATTTGTCCTACAGCGCTTCCGCGCCGGAAATGATTTCGATCAGCTCGTTGGTGATGACGGCCTGACGCGAACGGTTATACTCGATGGTCAGATCTTCGATCATGTCACCGGCGTTCCGTGTAGCGTTGTCCATTGCCGACATCCGGGCACCCTGTTCAGAGGCCGCGTTTTCCAGCAGAGCCGAGAAGATCGCCGTTGCAACGCCGCGCGGCAGCAGATCGGCCAGGATGGCCTCTTCGCTGGGCTCGTAGTCGAACAGTGTCGTCGCCTCGTCCGCGCCTTCGGTCTCTTCGAAGGTCGCCGGGATGATCTGCTGCGCCGTCGGGATCTGGCTGACGACGTTCACGAACTTCGCATAGAAGATCGTGGCGATGTCATATTCACCCGCGTCAAAACGGCCAAGTACGTCCTTGGCGATCCCCTGCGCATCGGCATAGCCAAGGCGCTTGACGTCGCTGAGGTCAACGTGACCGACCAAAAGGTCGCCAAAGTCACGACGGATGCTGTCGCGGCCTTTCTTGCCAACGGTCAAAATCTTGACCTCCTTACCCTTGGCGATAAGGCCACGGGCATGGGCTTTGGCAAGCTTGGCGATGTTGGCGTTAAAGCCACCGCACAAGCCACGTTCAGCGGTCATGACAACCAACAGGTGCACCTGATCCGACCCCGTGCCGCTCAGCAGCTTGGGGGCGGTGTCAGACCCACCTACCGATGCAGCCAACCGCGACATCACAGCGTTAAAACGCTCTGTGTAGGGGCGGGATTGCTCGGCAGCTTCCTGCGCGCGGCGAAGCTTCGCCGCGGCAACCATTTGCATGGCTTTCGTGATCTTGCGGGTCGATTTGACCGACGCGATCCGGTTTTTTAGGTCCTTGAGGTTTGGCATGTGCCCTCCCTCCCTTAAGCGAAGTCAGCGGCGAAAGAATCGATGGCAGCTTTGATCTTGTCTTCCAGCTCACCCTTCACCTTGCGGTCGTTGTTGGTGATGTCAGCCATCAGGTCGGCGTGCTTGCTGCGCAAGTGCGCCAGCAGGCCCGCTTCAAAGCGGCCAACTTCATTGACGTCGATCTTGTCGAGGTAGCCGTTTGTACCCGCATAGATCACGCAGACAATTTCCGCGTTGGTCAGAGGGGAGTACTGAGGCTGCTTCATCAGCTCTGTCAGGCGCGCACCACGGTTCAGCAGCTGCTGAGTGGAGGCATCGAGGTCGGAACCGAACTGAGCAAAGGCCGCCATTTCGCGGTACTGAGCCAAGGACAGTTTAACCGGACCAGCCACCGAAGACATCGCTTTGGTCTGAGCCGAGGACCCAACGCGCGAAACCGACAGACCGGTGTTCACAGCAGGACGGATACCTTGGTAGAACAATTCGGTTTCCAGGAAGATCTGACCGTCGGTGATCGAGATCACGTTGGTTGGAATAAACGCGGAAACGTCACCACCCTGGGTTTCGATGATCGGCAGAGCTGTCAAAGAGCCGTTGCCTGCGTCATCACCCAGCTTCGCCGAACGCTCGAGCAGACGGGAGTGGAGATAGAAAACGTCACCTGGGTAAGCTTCACGCCCGGGCGGACGACGCAGCAGCAGGGACATCTGGCGGTAGGACACGGCTTGCTTGGAAAGGTCATCATAGATGATCAGCGCGTGACGGCCGTTGTCGCGGAAGAATTCCGCCATAGCTGTTGCGGAGTATGGTGCGAGGTACTGCATAGGCGCAGGCTCGGACGCGGTGGCGGCAACAACGATGGAATAGTCAATCGCGCCTGTTTCCTCGAGCTTTTTAACAAGCTGGGCAACAGTCGAACGTTTTTGGCCGATCGCAACGTACACGCAGTACATTTTCTTGCTCTCGTCGTCGCCTGCGGCGTCGTTGATCTGCTGTTGGTTCAGGATCGCGTCCAGAGCAACGGCAGTTTTACCGGTCTGACGGTCACCAATGATCAGCTCGCGCTGGCCACGGCCAATCGGGATCAGCGAGTCAATCGACTTGATACCGGTCTGTACCGGCTCGTGAACCGATTTACGCGGGATGATGCCTGGTGCCTTGACGTCGGCAAGGCGACGTTCTTTTGCACCCAGTTCACCTTTACCGTCGATCGGGTTGCCAAGCGCGTCAACAACGCGGCCCAGCAGCTCCTTGCCAACCGGCACGTCAACGATGGCACCGGTACGCTTGACCTGGTCGCCTTCTTTGATGTTACGGTCAGAACCGAAAATAACGATACCGACATTGTCTTCCTCAAGGTTCAGGGCCATGCCCTTGATGCCACCCGGGAAGTCGACCAGTTCACCGGCCTGAACATTGTCAAGACCATGAACACGGGCGATACCGTCACCGACAGAAAGAACCTGACCGACTTCGGCAACTTCGGCTTCAGCGCCAAAATTGGCAATCTGATCCTTAAGAATAGCGGAGATTTCCGCGGCGCGGATTTCCATCACGCAACCCCTTTCATAGCGAGCTCGAGCTTCTGCAATTTGGTACGAAGCGAGGCATCAAAAACCCGGGAACCGACCTTGACGACAAGGCCGCCAAGAACCGCCGGATCGACATTCAGGTCCACTTTGACAGTGGCGCCAACAACTTCTTTAAGAGCGCCGGTAACGGCTTCGATTTGCTCTTTTTTCAGCTCGGAAGCCGAGGTCACCTGTGCGGTCACTTCGCCTTTGAAAGCTGAGAGCATGGAAAGGTAGGAACTGATAACATCCGGCAGAACGAACAGGCGGCGCTTCTGACACAGAACGCCGACGGTCTTCTTGGTCAACTCGGAAACGCCAAGCTTGTCCAGAAGGGCCGCCATTGCCTTGGCCTGCACATCCCGGGAAATCACGGGACTACGGAGCACATTCCGCAGGTCATCGCTTTCGACGATGGCCTGGTCGAGCAATTCAAGATCGCTTTTGACAGCATCAAGCGCATCGGCCGATTGGGCCAATTCGAATAATGCTGTGGCGTAACGCCCTTGAAGCCCGGTCGCGGCAGTATTTTGGGACACCGGTGAAAGCCCTCAATTCTGGTTATGAGAACGACTCGGATACGTATAAAAAAATGGTCTCTCGGAAGGTGTTCCCGCCGAGAAGCGAGCGTTTGGTATCATATGTCCATGACAGGGGCAACCCCCGCGCAACGCCATTTCGGCAGTCTTTTTCATTCTTGCCTAAAGTTGGGGCAAAACCGGGCCGGATTGCTTACTTTTCGAGGCTTTTTACAACTATTTAATAATACCGGTTTTCCCGCCACAGGCGGATTTCGCTTTGGTGAAATCGACTTTAACGGACGAATCCCCGCTTTTTTCTTCAAACGCTGCCGTGCAACCGCGGGTCGATAACCTTCTTTTGCCATCAAAAAGTGTAATCGACATCACATTCGGGCCTTTCAGACGTCGATCACGAGCCTTCATGTCATCGCTCAGGAGATTTAAATGAAACTGCCCCGAATGATTAGCCTGCTGGTCGCTGGTGCCACCCTGCTGGCACCGATCAACGCCTTTGCATGCAGCAGCGGCTATTTCCGTTTTGTCGAAACCGGCACCGCAAGCCCCTTCGTGCCATCGGCCTCGCGCGCCTATTACGACGATCAGGATGAACCCGGCACCGCCATTTCCGTTTTTGTCGATCTGACATCGGCTGACTTCAAAGCCATGGCCGACAGCCGCCGCAATGTCTTTGGCGGCAAGACCACGGTTTACAAAATCGCCTGCGACGCGGTCACCGCCCCGCTGTCGGAAATCCCGGCCGAAGACGTGCCATCC
Source organism: Sulfitobacter sp. UBA4523 (assembly GCF_002388305.1). NCBI lineage: Bacteria > Pseudomonadati > Pseudomonadota > Alphaproteobacteria > Rhodobacterales > Roseobacteraceae > Sulfitobacter > Sulfitobacter sp. UBA4523. The sequence continues at coordinate 2,338 of NZ_DGMH01000065.1, read as the reverse complement.
GATAGCTGGATGAGTGCCGAGGGCATCAACCCGACGCATGCCTATCTCGAAGCCGACAATTTCAGCAGCGCCACCGTCGGCCCGAACAAACAATCCATCCCGGCCTGGCTTACCAGCAAGTCCAGCAGGGTCTACAGCGCCAACTGATATCATCGCATCGGGTCACCCTACCGGTGGCCCGATCCGTCCGCCTGCCCAAGATGAGATACATCATCAGACATGCGATCCGGTGCCATCGCCCTTGGCCGACCATTTCCGCGCCCGGTTGATCGCCATTTTCCCCTGCACTTCGCCATCAAGGTCGAGCCCGAACTGATCGGCCAGACGATACAGCAAAATCAAAACGTCTGCCGCCTCACGCCCGATTTCCGAAATATCCCGGTCCGCCACCGCCTCATCAAGCTCTTTCATTTCCAGCATCGCACGCGCAACAAGCGCCCGCGGATCGGCAACCGGGCCAAAAATCCCCTCGGCCCAGTCACATATGCTTTGCTGGCTTTCGCTCATGTTTGTTGAATTTTTAACATTCGTCATCAAATCTTATCCGTAATTCCGGCAAAACTCGGGATATCCATAACCCGCAATCACGACGGGAGACAACATATGGCACGACAGTGGGAGTTCGTGCAGACCGCCGGATCATTCAAATCCTGCATGGCTGCATATTTTACGCTGATTGTTGCACTATGCGCAGTCACCTTTTCCACCGTCTCACATGCCAGAACCCTGATCATCGAAGGCCTGTCCGAAGCCCCGCTGAAATGGATGGTCGATGGCGACCCGCGCGGGATTGATATCGACATCATGACCGAAGTCCTGAACGACATGGGCATCACCGATTACCGTTTTCAGCTTGTCGATAATGGCCGCCGCCTTCTGCATAATGCCCAGACTGGCAACAGCGACATCGTCCTGACCCTGTCGCAAAACAGCGAACGCAGCCAGTATCTGAACTACCCCGAAGAAGCCCATCTTCTGCTTGATTGGCGCTTTGCCGTCCGGGCCGAAGACCGCGACCGGATCACCTTTAATGATTTTTCCGATCTCGCCCGTCATCGCGTGGGGGCGGCGGCGGAATATTCCTACACCGATACCTTCTGGCAGTCCGGGCTTGATATCGAAGTCGTCGCCAAGAACGATCTGCTGATCCCGATGTTGCTGGAAAACCGCTTTGATGTCGTTCCGGTCAATTACCTCAGCACGCTTTACGAAACCCTGCGCAACGGGCAGCGCGAAAAAATCGCTTTCATCTATCCGCCGCTTCGCCGTGCGCCCTATTATAACGTGTTCTCAAAGGCATCCGACTATCCGGACAAGGACGCGTTTCTCAAACGCTATGACCAGATTATCCGCACCATGCGCAATGACGGCCGCCTTGCCTCCATCTTTCAGGATTACCTAGGTCCGGATGGCCTCGACTGGTGGCAATCCCAACATCAGAACTGAATCAGAACTGATCCTACATGAAGCTGTAAGGATCGATATCGATCTGCACCCGGACACTGCCCGGCGTTTTCACCTTCGATAACCAGTCATGGATCATCGCCTGCAACCGCACCTGTTTGTCGGTGCGGATCAGGAATCGTCTGCGATACCGCCCGCGCAGCAACGATAACGGTGCCGGTGCCGGTCCCAGCACGACAATCCCATCCCCCCGCGGCGCTGCCCGCCCGATCCGCCATGCGGCTTCGTCGACCTCGTTTTCCTTTTTCCCCGATATGATCAGGGCCGCCAGCCTTCCATGCGGCGGCATGCCATGTGTCATGCGCTGGGATAATTCAACCTCGTTAAACGCATCGCGGTCGCCCGCTGCAATCGCCTTGATCACCCGGTTTGACGGGTCCGCTGTTTGCAGCAAAACCGTTCCCGGCCTGTCACCACGCCCGGCACGTCCGGCCACCTGCGTCATCAACTGATAACTGCGTTCAGCCGCGCGCAAATCCCCACCCGCAAGGCCAAGATCGGCATCAACAACCCCCACAAGGGTCAGCATCGG
>NZ_DGMH01000065.1:0-209 GCF_002388305.1 Sulfitobacter sp. UBA4523 | reverse complement strand
ACCCCCACAAGGGTCAGCATCGGGAAATGATAGCCCTTCGCCAGAATCTGCGTGCCGATCAACAAATCAACCTCGTGATTATGCACCCGATTGACCAGCTCGGCCGCGGCCTTTGGCCCGGCGATATTGTCCGATGTCGCGACCTCGATCCGGATTTGCGGGAATGTCTCGACCGCTTCCTCATAAAGCCGCTCCACCCCCGGCCCGCA
>NZ_DGMH01000057.1:0-5270 GCF_002388305.1 Sulfitobacter sp. UBA4523 | reverse complement strand
TGGGCCGAAACCCTTGACGCGTGGGAGGCGCGCCTGTCGGCGTAACGCCCCCTGAACGACAAGGGGCGCCCTGTTATCAGAGCGCCCCTTGCCTCATATTATTGCCCGCCGCTTAGGCGTTGGCGTCGACCTTCAACACGATCTTGCCGATATGGCCGCTTGTCTCCATGCGGGCGTGCGCCTCGCTCGCGTCCTCGAACGCGTATTCGCTGTCCATCACCGGTGCGATCTTGCCCGCGTCCAGCAGTGGCCAGACCTTCTCGCGCAGTTCTTCGGCGATCTTGGCCTTGGCCAGATCGCTTTGTGGACGCAGGGTGCTGCCGGTCATCGTCAGACGGCGTGTCATCAGCGTGGCAAAGTTCACCTCTACCTTCGGCCCGCTGAGGAAGGCGATCTGCACAAGACGGCCGTCTTCGGCCAGCGCTTGCAGGTTGCGCGGGATGTAGTCGCCGCCGACCATATCAAGGATCAGGTCTGCCCCGCCCTCGGCTTTCAGCACATCAACGAAATCCGAGTCACGGTAGTTGATCGCGGCCTCGGCCCCGAGTTTGGCGCAGGCGTCGCATTTGCTATCGGTCCCTGCCGTCGCAAAAACCCGTGCGCCGAATTCGCGCGCCAACTGGATCGCTGTCGTCCCGATCCCCGACGAGCCGCCATGCACCAAGAACCGTTCGCCCGCTTTCAGGCCACCGCGCATGAACACGTTGGACCAGACGGTGAAAAATGTCTCGGGCAGGCAGGCAGCTTCTTTCATGTCCATGCCCTTGGGCACCGGCAGACAATGGGCCGCAGGCGTCGCGACATATTCCGCATAGCCGCCACCGGGCAGCAGCGCGCAGACCTTGTCGCCGACAGCCAGACCGCTGACGCCCTCGCCCACGGCGGATACCACGCCCGAGGCTTCAAGCCCGGGCAGATCGCTGGCAGTGGGGGGCGGCGCATACATGCCCGCGCGTTGCAGCGCATCGGGGCGGTTGACACCGGCATAGGCCACTTTGATCACCACTTGCCCGTGGGCCGGCTGCGGCATGGGGCGGTCGGTGGGTTGCAGCACTTCGGGTCCGCCGGCCTTGGTGATCTCTATCGCACGCATGGTTTCTGTCATCGACTACGTCTCCTCCGTAAATCAGTGTTGCCGCACCATAGGCACGGTTTTCGGCACACACAATGCGAACTGACAGGCGTCAGGTCGCGGAGAGTCTCACGTCAAAGCCCGCCACGGGCACGCAGGGCCTCGGCCACATGTTCTGCGTCGTCAATCGCCAGCACGGTAAACGGGATGATCATCCGCCAGCCGACCCGCTTGGTGGAACGCGCGCGCCATGACTGCGCCAGCAACTGGCCCTTTTGCGCCAGAACGGGGGTAAAGCGGATGACGAGGGCGATGCCCAGTTCGATCGCGCGGGTCTGGATGCCAAGGCGGCGCAGCGGCGTTGTCAGCCATGTCACCACAGCCACCATCTGCGCCAGCTTGGTCGTCATGGTCACCAGATTCGCCAGCGCCACCGCTGTCATCATCCGCAACGTCACGGTCGCGCCCGCCATGATGTCACGGGTCACGATATGCCAGACCATAATCAGCACAACGAAGGGCAGCAGCACCCGCAAGCGCGCCAGCCCCACCTTGAAAAACCGCCATCCCGGCAGCGCATAAAGCAGCAGGGTCACCGCCAAGGCCGCCGCCTGCAGCGCGGGGTGGGTCAGGCTGAATAGCGCCATCGTCGCCACGCACAGCGCTGCCAGCTTTGCCCCCGCAGGCCAACCGTGGGCGCGGGTCTCAACCGGGGAGGTGAGTGAAATCATCGCTTTCCCCGATCTCTTGCATCTGTGCCACAAAGGCTTGGGTCACCTGAGGCACCGCGCCGTCCTGCACGATCTGACCCTGATCGATCCAGATCATCCGGTCATAGGTCGCCAGATGTGCGGGGTCATGGGTGATGTGCACCAAATGCGCCTCTACCGCGTGCAGCACGCGCGTGAGATGCATCATCGTCGGGATATCAAGCCCCGCAAAAGGTTCATCAAGAATGATCAGGCGCGGCTGCATAGCAAGGATCGACATCAGACAGACCAGCTGCCGCTGCCCCTGAGATAGCTGATGGATCGCCGCCTTCGCCCAATGGCTGCGGTTAAAGCGGGCGAGGATATCCGCCGTTCTCTCTGCCGCCTCTTTTGCGGAGTGTTTCAGCTGGGTCAGGCCAAAGCTGATCTCTTCTTCCACCGTGGGGAAGATAATCTGGTGATCGGGGTTCTGGAACAGGATGCCGACCTGCCGCAAGGCCGCCTTGCGATCCTTGACCACATCCACCCCGTTGATCCGCAGCTTGCCCGACGACGGGGCCACCAGCCCTGCCAGCACCCGTGCCAGAGATGTCTTACCGGACCCGTTACGCCCGACAATACCAATCCGCCGCTCGGATGCCTGCAGTGTCACATCACATAGCACTGAGGTTCCCTCGGGGGTGTAGGAAACCTTGTCCAGATCGATCAGAAACGGGTGCATATGCGTGAGTACCAATAAGCCGCGCCCGCGCCGGATGCGGACGCCGCAGCACCTAGCAGGTCTGGTCTGGCGAGGAAAGCCAGCCTAGGGGCGCGGGCTGCCCCAGCTGCCGGGAAGATCGCTACGGTTCAGCCGCGAGGGGGCTTTCACATGGGAAAGCAACCAGTTGGGCCCGGCCATCAACATGCTGAGCGTCGGGCTGCTGTTCACCTGCGCCTTGACCTTTTCGATCTGCATCACGTTCTCGATCCGCCGATCAAGGAAGGCCCATGTCTCTGCGTGGCCCTCGCTGGTATCGCCCAGCCAGAACAGCACGGTCGAGGAATAGACCGCGCTCAGCGTGGCGCGTTTGGTATACCAGTTCACGTCTTCGGACGTATCCCCCAAGGCAGTCCATATGGCATCCGCCGTCCCCCAGACCAGTTTGGCCCCCTCGGGCGCATACTGTGGCAGGGCAAACAGGGTTGTCCCACGACGTACCGCCTCTTTATCCGTGGCGGCCTCAAGACGGAAGCGGACCATAGCAGCCACCTTGGCCGAGAATTTCATCTCGGTCATGTTTTCGGCCTTCATCCGGTCGATCATCTGCTGATCGCCCCGTTTGTGATAGGCGACGGCCAGGTCGACGGCACCGCGCGGACAGACAGCACGCGCGACGGTCGGGTCCATGCCGGCATCGCTGACCGCAGCCTTGAACGTCACCTCTGACCAGCCGTCAAACGCGACATGCATCAGCGCGGCATCCAGCAGTTGTTCTTTCGGTGTCTGGGACGTGTTCGTCATAGCGGCCTCCTGAAGGGGTGATTGGCTTTGCTCTAGACAATATAGGTTTCGGTTGCTATATGGCCAGTTCCTGCAAATCCTTGCAACTTCAAACTAGAAAGGTGGTGAAAACCACATGCAGGTTAGTGTTCGCGATAACAACGTCGATCAAGCGCTGCGCGCCCTGAAGAAAAAACTTCAGCGCGAGGGTGTGTTTCGTGAAATGAAGCTTAAGCAGCATTTCGAGAAACCTTCCGAGAAAAAAGCACGCGAGAAAGCAGAAGCGATCCGCCGTAGCCGCAAACTGGCACGGAAGAAATTGCAGCGCGAAGGCATGATGTAAATCATCCAAGCGACGCATAAGAATACGAACCCCCGCTACCTTTCGGTGCCGGGGGTTTTCTTTTGTCTGCCGCTGCGCGCGTGGTGACGCATGGGTACAGTAGACAGGACCCGGCGGCAGAGCGTATCGCAAAGCGGCCAAAGACAGGACAAACCATGACCCAGCCCACCTACCCCAGCGTTGCCCCGATCCACCGGCGGGCTGATCTGATCGTCCACCTTGTGGGGCTTGCGCTGATTCTTGGGGCTGGCGGCGCGTTGGTGATGAAGTCGGCCACATCGCTGCAAACGGCGGTGACGGTCGCGGTGGTGGTCTATGTGCTTTGCGCGTTGGCATCAAACCTTGCATCCTGCGCCTACCACTTCGCGCCGTGGCATGACGCGCGCAAACTCATGCGGCGGATTGATCATGCGGCGATCTATCCCAGTATCGCGGGCACATTTACGCCGTTCTTCGTGCAGGCCGGCACGACATGGACGATCACGCTGCTTTGTGTGTCATGGGGGCTGGCGCTGGTGGCGATGTACAAAAAAATCACCGATCCGCAGGTTCAGGGCAAGTGGTCCACCGCATCCTATCTGGGGCTGGGCGCCATTGGCCTTTGCGCACTGCCGGACCTGACAGGGGTGCCGCTGGCAACACTCTGGTGCATCATCGGCGGGGCATTTGCCTATGTGATCGGCGTCGGCTTTTACGTGCGCCGGGCCATGCGCTTTCGCTATGCGACATGGCACGCTTGGGTCAATATCGGCGGCATCGCGATGTTCGCGGGCATCTGGATGGCGCTGTTTCCCTCCGCGATTTAGCCGACTGGCAGCGCTGTGGTGTTGCACACCGTGCGCAGCGCAAAGCTGGATTGCATCTGCCCCACACCGGGCAACCGCGCCAAATGCTGGCGATGGATGCGGGCGAAATCCTCGGTATTTTCGGCCACGACCTTAAGCAGGTAATCCGCGGCCCCCGCCATCAGGTGACATTCCAGCACATCGGGAATACGCGCGACCGCTTTTTCAAAGGCGTCCAGCACCTCGTCCGCTTGGCCTTGTAGGGTGATCTCGACAAACACCGTCGTGGGGACGCCCATCTTGCGCGGGTTCAGCAGGGCGACGTAATCGCGGATATACCCTTCGGCTTCCAGCCGCTGCACGCGCCGGTGACAGGCCGACGGCGACAGATGTACCTTTTCCGACAGGTCAGAGTTCGACATCCGCCCGTTGCGTTGCAGGGCAGTAAGGATGCGGCGATCGATGTCGTCTAGACTCATGTGGCGCAATACTTTCGCGTGAAATGACCAATATGCAGCAGAGTATTCGAAGAGCAAGGGGGATAACGGCCCATAATCCGTGCCCAATTGCGTATCGAGGGGCGTACCGTAATTCAAATGCACCCTCAATAGGATGAACTCATGAAAATCGGTTGCCCCAAAGAAATCAAGCCACAGGAATTCCGCGTCGGCATGACCCCGAATGCCGCTTACGAGGCGGTGAACAAGGGACATGAGGTTGTTGTCGAAGCAGGTGCCGGCATCGGCGCTGGTTTTGATGACGCCGCCTATACCGACGCAGGCGCGACGATCCTTGCCACCGCGAAAGAGGTCTTCGACAGCGCCGACATGATCGTCAAGGTCAAGGAACCCCAAGCGGTCGAGCGCAAGATGCTGCG
>NZ_DGMH01000074.1:23245-23672 GCF_002388305.1 Sulfitobacter sp. UBA4523 | reverse complement strand
CCGTACCCGACGCGCTTGTCTCTGACAGTTTGAGCGTCCCACCGTGACCGCGCACCAGCTCTGCCGCGATGGCAAGGCCGAGACCGGAGCCCCCCTTGCGCGCACCGCCCTTGAACGCAGTAAACAGATGCTCCCGCGCCTTGGGGGGAAGGCCGGGGCCGTTGTCGCTGACGCGGATCACCCAGTCGCCGGCCTGTTCACTGGCAGCAACGATGATTTCGCCGGATTTACCCGTGGCGATGATCGCCTGTCGCGCGTTGCGAACAAGATTCGCCAAGACCCTAAACAAATGCTCCGGATCGGCGCGCACGTGCAAATCTTGCGGCACGTCGCAGGTGAACGTCAGGTCCGCCCCGTTGATCGCCAGCCGCTCGCTATCAACGACGTCATCGACGATGCGCAACAGTGGCGTGACCGTCAGCGTCGG
>NZ_DGMH01000074.1:22641-23075 GCF_002388305.1 Sulfitobacter sp. UBA4523 | reverse complement strand
AGTGGCGTGACCGTCAGCGTCGGACTTGGCTCTTCTGCGCGGCCAAAGGCCAGCGTGGATTCGCACAGGTGCACGGCGCGGGTGATTGAGCTGACCAGCTTGGGGGCCATGCGTTTGACCGTCGGATCCTCGGACATTTCGATCCGGTCGGTAAACANNTCTTTCTGGCGCAGGGCTTGGGTCAGTTCGGTTTCAAGCTTCATCAAAGCTTCCTCGGCCTCGCGCACCTCTGTCACACCAGCAGAAGGTGAAATGATTCGTCGCGCATCCTCGGGGGCAAGCGCGTAGTTCTGCATATGCCCGACCACACCCTTGATCGGCTTAAGCAAAAACGCCCGCATGGTCAGAAACAGCAAAAACGCCGTGATCATCGAGATGGCGGCAGAAAGCACCAGAATGCGAATACCATAGTCGATCATGGCGGTCCGTAAGGA
>NZ_DGMH01000074.1:328-22514 GCF_002388305.1 Sulfitobacter sp. UBA4523 | reverse complement strand
AAGGAGCCCGCCTCCATCGTGATTTCGATCAGCAAGCCCGCATCCTGCACCGGAGCACCGATCACGCGGATCACCCCCGGCTCTGTTTCGGCCAGCTGATGGAACGCATCGCGAATCAACACCCATGCGGAGGCATCGCGCAGATCGTATGTCTCTTTGATCGTCTGCGACATCGGGGAAGACAGTGCCAACTGCCGTATGCGGTCTCGCCGTAGCACCACATTAAACACCTGCGCGGTGCGCAACAGCTCTGCCTCAAGCTCGGGGTCGATCATATCGCTTGCGAGCAGGGTCAGCGACGCGATCTGCGCCCTCTCTAGCCGGTTCATCATGTATTCTTCGCGAAACCGTGCGATAGAGGGCACAAAGATCAACACTTCCGCCAGCATCACAAAGATGGTGGTCAGAATAAGAAGCCTGCCGGAGAGGGATTTGAGCATAGGCGCGCGCTTTATGGGATGAACCGCTGCACCAGTCGAACGACAGTCTTGACCAAATCGCTTTCGAACAGACGCGGGCTGAAATACGCCCCCGCCGCACGTTTGTTGATTTCGCCGATGGTGGGATAAGGTGCAACCATAGACGCAATCTGGCTCATTTTCATGTTATTTGCCAGCGCCAAAGCCCACAGGTTGATCAACTCTCCTGCTTGGTAACCGACGATGCTTGCGCCCACGGGGCGCCCCTTGACCACCATGACCTTGATCAAACCTTTGGTTTTACGCTCCGCGATGGCGCGATCATTGTGGTTATAGTGAAAGCGCACGACCTCCAGCTTGTCACCGTGTTTCTCTTTGGCTTGCGCCTCGGTCAGGCCGACTTGCGACAGTTCTGGGTCGGTGTAGGTGGCCCAAGGGATATGCGCCGTCTTCGCCTTGGCAGGCAGCGCGAACATCAGCGACCGGATCACGACGCCGCCGTGATAGCCCGCAACATGGGTAAATTGCATCCCGCCTGCGACGTCGCCAATGGCATAGACCTTGCGGTTGGTGGTGCGCAGGGAATCGTCAACCTTGATCCCGTTCTTGATCGGTTCGATCCCCGCCTTTTCCAGGTCCAGACGATCCGTGTTTGCCTTGCGGCCGACGGCCACCAGAAGATGCGAGCCTTTGAACACGCGCCCGTCTTTTGCTTCCACCTCTATCGCGCCGACATCCCCACGGATTTCAGCAGCTTGCGCACCTTCTGCAATCTCGATGCCTTCGTCCTTGAGCGTTTGCAAAACGATGGCGGCAAGTTCGGGGTCGTCCTTTGAAAGCGCTTTATCTCCCTCGATCACGGTAACCTTGCACCCCATGCGTATGTGGGCCTGCGCCATTTCCATCCCGATCGGCCCGCCACCGATGATCAGCAGATGCTCGGGCTTTTCGCGCAGATTGAACAAGGTCTCGTTCGTCTCGTATGGCGTTGTATCCAGACCTGTAATCGGGGGTACCAGCGGCGATGATCCCGTCGCGATGACGATGCGCCGCGCCTTGATCACCGTATCCCCGGCCTGCACTTCGTCTTCGGAGATGAAGCGCCCATACTCCCGGATCACGTTGACCCCGAAGCCTTCGAAGCGTTCCTGACTATCGACCGGCGCGATCTGTGCAATCACGTCCGCCACATGATCTTTTGCAGCGGCGTAATCCACCTCGCCCGCCGCATTGGCCACGCCATATTCCGCGCTGTGCCGCTGCCCATAGGCCGCTTTGCCCGTAGCAATCAGCGCCTTCGACGGCACGCAGCCAAAGTTCAGGCAGTCGCCGCCCATCTTGTGCCCTTCAAGCAGCACAACGTCCGCCCCCATTTGCGACGCCCCCGCCGCGACGGACAGCCCGCCGGAGCCTGCGCCAATGATCAACAGGTCGGTTTTGATGCGGTTCATTTCAAAAGTTCCTTTTTGCCGGTGACAGCTTTCAACACGACGGGCAGCACCGACAAAGCGCAAAGCCCCAGAATGGGAAGCAGGATGTGAGGTTCGAATATAATGCCGAAGTCTGGCGTTTCACCCCGTGCAAAAACGGAACCCAACCCAGCACCGATTGAGGTGAACACAAGCGACCCGGGAATGATCCCTAGAAAGGTAGAGATCACAAAGCGATAAAGAGGCACGCCCAGGAAGGCAGGGATAAGGTTCGCCACAAAGAAGGGCACCACGGGCACCAATCGTATGAAGAAAAGCATCGACCACTGGTTTTCGTCAATGCCCGCTTTGACCTTCCGCACAAGCCCTTCCGACGCGTCCATGCGCGCCTTCAATGTCTCTCCGAGCCCCATACGCGCGGCAAGAAAGATCACGACCGCCCCCAGTGTCGCGCCGGTGACATTTGCCAGAACGCCGAACACTGTCCCGAATAGAAAGCCGCCAGTGATTGTTGCCACACTCGCCCCTGGAAGGGAAAACCCCACAATCATGATATAAATGCCCAGAAAAACGAGGATCGTCAGCGCGTAGTGCTGGTCACGAAAAGCGATCAGCGCCTCGCGGTTGTCGCGCAGCGTCTCGAAGGTAAGATAATCGCGCAGGGCGAAATAGCCGATCACCGCGACCGCCAAGATGACCACAAAGGGCAAGTAGCGAAACCACGAAGGCTTTTCAGAGGCTTGTGCGGACATATTGTCGGGTCACTTTCAAAAGGGTATAAGTTGTTCCTTATTAGATGGGTCAAATATCGCCAGTCAGATAGGGTGCTCACGTGTGGTTGATGTGAAGGCGGCTTTTATGACGATGTCACGGCAATTCCCAAGAAAACTGTAACATTGCGCAGATAAGCTGGCTTAATTTGTTGCAAAGGCCGAAATAACGGCACCAAGGGTTTGACTTGCCCGTGCTGCAGCTTTAGGAGCAGGGCTTGAAATGACAGTGACGCGCCGAATCTGGTCGCGTGCTAAAGTATAAAGTGGAGTCGGAGCGATGAAACGCACCTATCAACCTTCAAACCTTGTGCGCAAACGGCGCCACGGTTTCCGCGCACGCATGGCAACCAAAGCGGGTCGCAAGATCATCAACGCGCGCCGTGCACAAGGCCGGAAGGAACTGAGCGCGTAATACGCGACCTCGGTTTCAAAAAGATATGACACCGTCGGAGGCACCTATGGATGGCAGCATCGCCACACCAGAGGAAACGCTTCCGGCGGTTTCTTTACGTGTACAAACGCTCAAAAATCGCCCCGACTTTCAACGGGCATCCCGTGCCCCTCGGGTTGCCATGCCCGGTTTCATCCTGCAGATGCGTAAACGCGCAGCGGGCGAAGCCGATGGCATACGGGTTGGGTTCACCTGCTCTAAAAAAGTGGGCAACGCCGTTGCGCGCAATCGGGCCAAACGACGTCTACGCGAAGTTGCACGCCTGACGCTCCCTCACGAGGGACGCGACGGTATGGATTATGTGCTCGTAGGTCGCAGCGATGCCACGGCATCCCTCCCCTTTGACAAACTGCAGTCGGATTTCACCAAGGCCTTGGGGATCCTGCACGGCAAGCAACGCTCTGGTTCAAAAAAGTGACCCCTTTGGCGCGCGTTTTGGCACTGCCTGTGAAAGGGTATCGCCTCGTCTTCAGCCCCTGGGTTGGCCACAACTGCCGATACCACCCGACATGCAGCGCATATGCGCTGGAAGCACTTGCTAAACATGGCGGCATTAAGGGCGGCTGGCTCACCCTGCGGCGCATCGCTCGCTGCCACCCTTGGGGCGATAGCGGCATCGACAACGTACCCGACTAGCCCTTCCTCTTCTCTCCTTTCCCTACATCACCAATCGCCGCCATACACATGTACTGGCGCTTGATCGGCAAACTTAGTTGCACTAAGCCAAGTCCATGCTTGATCAACCCGAAGATATTCACCCGCTCTTCAACGGTGCCCCCCAAAGCACTGAGTTTCGCAAACTGCGCAAACGTCTTGTGCGACAAACGCGCGAGGCGATTGAGCAATACGGGATGATCGAACCCGGCGGCAAATGGCTGGTTTGCATGTCCGGGGGCAAAGATAGCTACACCCTGCTGGCCATCTTGCACGAACTCCAATGGCGCGGTCTTCTGCCCGTCGAACTCGTCGCCTGCAACCTCGATCAAGGTCAGCCCAATTTCCCCGCCACGGTCTTGCCCGCGTTTCTTGAAAAGATGGGTGTCAAACACCGCATCGAATACCAAGATACCTATTCCATCGTCATGGATAAAATACCCGCGGGCCGCACATTCTGTGCGTTGTGCAGTAGGCTTCGTCGGGGGCACCTCTATCGCATCGCACGCGAAGAAGGATGTACCGCTGTTGTCCTAGGCCACCACCGTGATGACATCCTAGAGACGTTTTTCATGAACCTGTTTCATGGCGGGCGCTTGGCGACCATGCCGCCAAAACTCGTGAACGAAGAAGGCGATCTGTTCCTATACCGCCCCCTCGCCCATGTCGCGGAGGTCGATTGCGAAAAATTCTCTACTGCCATGAATTATCCAATCATTCCGTGTGATTTGTGCGGCTCGCAAGTCGGTCTGCAACGCCAGCAGGTAAAATCGATTCTAGACGGCTGGGAGGCGAATAGCCCCGGACGCCGCCAGGTGATGTTCCGCGCGCTGATGAACGCACGCCCTTCGCATCTGTTGGACCCGAACCTGTTTGATTTTGCAGGCCTCAGTCGAGACAAGTAAACCCTCGAAAAGCTGAGGGTTTAATTCAAATCCTTTAGATCAAAGGCAGAACATTAATCTTTTGGTCAGAGGCAAGGGCTATCGGTATGGCGGTAACACTGTCAGCCGAGGCATCATTTGCAACACGATCTTAAACCCAATCTTTCGAGGCGCAGCACAACCCGCCGCCATCTACCCGCTGGTCTCGTGCTCTTGCTTGGGTTTGCGCTGTCCGTATTTTGGTTCGGCTGGCAGGGGTTAATTATCATCGGCTTTATCGCCCCCCCTTTGCTGTATTTGGCTTCAGATAGGTGGCGTAATACACCATCAGAACCAATGCGAACGCGCCCCCTGGATAGGACGGCCACTGCCCGACCAAGCGGCGGCACCGATCCTATACCTCGGGAACCGATGCAGCACGCTCGAACTCTATTTCAGCCTCAGATATCCACCCATTCCGGCATGATCACCGGATTTTCGGCAGTTCCGGCCTGCCACACCAGCATGAACACCGACATGGCCGCGCCGATCAGCACCTCGGAAATTGCAGAGGATGAAACCCTTTTCAGTCACTTCAGCAGTCTGACCCACGCGCTGCACAGGGCTAAAACCCTGCAACGAACGTCTCACGTTCCTTTTATCATCACATGCAACCTTTCTACCGAGCAAGTGGATGACGTGCAACTGGCGGCAAAACTGGAATGGGAACTTGATCGCCTTGACGTCAAACCCGGCACTTTACGGCTAGCCCTGCCGCAACAACTTTGCCAGCATACCCCCCCTCACCCAATAATCTCCACATGTCGTGACCTTCGCACGCTAGGATGCGGTATCGCGCTTAACGGTTTCGGCAGCGGTCCGCACTGCGTTGAGATTATTCAAAAATGCGGCGTTGACCTCGCGATTATCGACCCATCTCTTACCAATGACGTTGATAAACACCCCAACCGTCGCCGCATCCTGTCAGCGGTCGTTGCGATGGCTCATGATTTGGGCGTCGAAACCCTGGCCTGTGATATACGAACCGCCGGAGAGCATAGCTTATTGTCTCAACTGGGCTGCGACCATGTTCAAGGCGACGGCATCGCGCCGCCCATGCAGATACACGAAGCGACCACTTGGATGCATACACATAGCCAAAAACTGACACGCCTGCCCAGTGTGGTAGGTGGCATTCGTTGATGTTTGGCTTCGGCAGATCAGTGTGCACCAAAGGGGAAAAGGCGAATCTACTTGACCTTTGGTGCCTTACTCTGTTGAACCCACGCTGATATTACAGGCATCAGGTGACGGTCACATGGACGATCAAAACAAGAATCTCATTTTCGCGACGGTTCTAAGTTTCATAGTCATCCTAGGGTGGTTCGTGTTGTTTCCGCCTCCGGAAACCGAAACCGTCACTGACTCGGCTGCCACACAGCAAGTGACGGACGCAACCTCGACAGAAGCTGTTGTCCCTTCAAGTGCAGGCGCAGCCGACAATGTTACCGACGTGTCGGACGAGGCAACGGCAGCTCTCGAAGAAGCGCCGCGTATTCCCGTTGAAACGGCGCGCATTTCCGGCTCAATCTCGCTGCTAGGAGGGCGGGTCGATGACCTTCATTTGAAGGATTACAATACAACTATCGAAGAAGATGCTCCTATCGTAAGCTTGCTATCACCTGCCGGCACACCCGACGCCTACTATGCGCTTTACGGCTGGGCTCCAGGCGCGGGGATTGCCCCTGAACAGGTTCCAGGACCAAACACCCTTTGGACACTTAGCCAAGGTGAAACGCTGTCAGCCGAAACCCCTGTCACGCTCACTTGGGACAACGACGCCGGTCAGCTTTTCTCACGCACCATCTCAATCGACGAAAACTATATGTTCAAGATCGAACAGAAGGTTGAGAACACTTCCGAAAACTCGGTTTCGCTTGCACCTTACGGGCTAATTGCACGCCACGGTATTCCAAGCGACGCGCAAAATTTCTTCATTCTGCACGAGGGTCTTGTCGCCATGAACAATGGTGAACTGCTTGAGACCGCTTGGGATGACATTCCCGAGTTGGACGCCGTGAACGGCGTGCCATCCAAACGTATTGACGGTGTAACCAACGGCTGGATCGGCTTCACTGGGCACTATTTCATGACCAACCTGATCCCGGATCCGGCACAGCCAACGCGCTTATCAGTCAAGTACCTGCCACGCACCGAGATTTTTCAAACCGAATCCGTGATGCCGACGCAAACTGTCGCAAGCGGGCAGACAGCAACGGTCACCACACAGTTGTTCGCCGGCGCCAAAGAATGGGAAATTCTGCGCGACTATGAGGCGCAAGGCGTATACAAGTTTATCGACTCCATCGATTGGGGCTGGTTCTTTTTCCTGACCAAACCGATCTTTTGGGTCCTTCACCACCTAAACCTGCTGATCGGCAACATGGGTGTCGCGATCATCGGCCTGACGTTGCTGATCAAAGCTCTGCTCTTCCCACTTGCGTATAAATCCTACGTTTCGATGGCGAAGATGAAAGAGCTTCAGCCACAGATGGAGAAGCTGAAAAAGGACGCAGGCGACGACCGTCAAAAGCTTCAACAGGGCATGATGGAGCTATATAAACGCGAGAAAGTGAATCCAGCCGCCGGCTGTCTGCCGATTTTGATGCAGATTCCGATTTTCTTTTCCCTCTACAAAGTGATCTTCGTCACGTTGGAGCTGCGCCACGCCCCCTTCTTCGGCCCGTTTCAGGATTTGAGCGCCCCAGACCCGACATCTATCTTCAACTTCTATGGTCTGCTGCCATGGGCTGCGCCCGAAGCAGGGACCGTTCTGGCCTTGGTCTTTATCGGGATCCTACCGTTGCTGCTGGGTATTTCGATGTTCCTACAGCAGAAACTGAACCCGGCCCCTACGGATCCCACGCAGCAGATGATCTTTGCATGGATGCCATGGGTCTTCATGTTCATGCTTGGCGGTTTCGCATCTGGCCTCGTTGTCTACTGGATCGCAAACAACACGATTACCTTTACGCAGCAGTACCTGATCATGCGCAGTCAGGGCTATAAGCCTGATATCCTAGGGAATATTAAAGGCAGCATGAAATTCGGACGGAAGGGTGATCCGAAATAATGACAACGGTGACCCAGCTCTATCGCCACCCGCTCAAAAGCCATGGTCGCGAAGAGCTGGATCATACAGCGCCCTCCACGGGGCAGTCGATGCCGTGGAACCAGACCTGGGCCGTTGCGCATGGCGCGGCGCGTCTAGATGAGACCGAATGGGCGCATTGTGCAAATTTGAGCACCGGGTCAAAAGCACCATTTGGTTTGATGCCGCAACACCATGAAGCGATCTTGATTGAGTCGGGAACGACGTGTCAGCTGGCGAAACTGTCCTACGCGTACGGGAAACCATCAAGCGGTGCCAAGCGACCACCGCGAATCCACTCAACGGCGAGCGCGACATCGACATGTTGCGCGTATTGAGCACTTGGGGTCACCAAGATTTCCGCGTATACGCTGAGGTCATTCACACGGGCTCCGTCGCAATTAGCGACCAGGTAAAGGTACTTTAACTCATGCAAATCCAATTTAGCATCGCCGAAGAGCCTGATGCCTATGCAGCCGAAAAAGGCCGCATGCTATTTGCAGGCGAAACGCTGTTTGTGAAAGGCGTTGTCGCGATGGACGGCCTGCCACCCGCCGACCGGATGGAGGTGTGTTTTGCAGGGCGATCAAACGTTGGTAAATCGACTTTGATCAATGCCTTGACGGGCACAAAAGCGCTGGCAAGAGCGTCCAACACGCCGGGGCGCACTCAAGAGATCAACTATTTTACCGCGGCCGACGATCACTACCTCGTCGATTTGCCCGGGTATGGCTATGCAAACGCCCCTCTACCCGTCGTCGAAAAATGGCAACGGTTGCTGAAACAGTACCTTTCAGGTCGGCAAACGCTCCGCCGTGCGTTTGTGCTGATCGACGCGCGGCATGGTGTGAAGAAGGTTGATGACGAAATCATGTCTTTGCTAGATAGCTCAGCCGTGACTTTTCAATGTGTCCTCACGAAAGCCGACAAGGTTAAAGAAGTAGAGCGTCAGAAGGTTTTGGATCAGGTCCGTGGTGCGCTTGCCAAGCACCCAGCCGCCTACCCCGAAATCGTGGTTACGTCTTCTGAAAAGGGCTGGGGCATCCCTACGCTCCGTGCCATTATCGCGACGTTGGAGTGACGAGCACTTCGGCGTTTACCGAGGCAGAGAATGAGAAAACAAGACATGAATCGCGACTGGATCGCCACCGCACGCACCCTGAGCCAAGCGCTCCCCTACTTGCAGCGTTACGCTGACGCGACCGTTGTTATCAAGCTGGGCGGTCACGCCATGGGCAGCGACGATGCGATGGAAGAGTTCGCGCGCGACGTAGCACTTATGCGCCAGGTCGGCGTGAACCCCGTCATCATTCACGGCGGCGGCCCGATGATCAACGACATGCTCGGCCGGCTGAACATCAAGTCCGAATTCGTAAACGGCAAACGGGTGACCGACGCTGCTACGATGGAAATCGTTGAAATGGTTCTGTCGGGCCTTGTGAACGCCCGCATTGTGCAAGCGATCACGGCACAGGGTGGGCGTTGCGTCGGTGTGTCTGGCAAGGATAGCGGCCTAATTATCTGTGACCAAGAGGACCCAGAGCTGGGGTTGGTCGGCGCACCGACCGAAGTAAACCCCCGTTTGCTCCGCGATCTAGCCGACAAAGGGATTATCCCGGTGATTGCGCCCCTTGGCATGGGCCGCAACGGTGAAACATTTAACATCAACGGCGATACTGCGGCGGGCGCGATTGCAGCTGCGCTGAAGGCAGACCGCTTGCTGCTGCTTACCGACGTTGCGGGCGTGAAGAATGCCGAAGGCGACGTACTGACGGAGCTAACAGCGAGCCAGATACGCGAGATGGTGGCAGACGGAACGATTGCCGGTGGTATGATACCCAAAACACAAACTGCGCTTGATGCGATCGACGGTGGCGTGCGCGCAGCGGTAATTTTGGACGGGAGAGCCCCTAACGCCTGCTTGTTGGAGCTTTTCACCGAACATGGCGCAGGGAGCATTATCCGCGGCCAGTAACAACGACTATATAAATTACTGCATACTGCCCCCTCCCCTGTTTCCGGCTGTTTGAGCTTCTTGCTTATGCGGCCGATACATTAAGGAAACGTTGATGAGACGCCTTATTCTGATGCGCCATGCAAAAGCAGGTTGGCCGGCGGGGATCACGACGGACTTTGACCGGCCTTTGGATGACAAAGGTCGGCAAGACGCACATGCAATCGGGCGATGGCTCGACGCCGAAGACTACAGACCTGACCTTGCACTATGTTCTGCATCTCGGCGAACGTCGGAAACGCTCGAACTTTTGGAAATTCCCTCCGCTGTTAAACGAATCTTCACAGACCGCCTTTATCTAGCAGATACAGAACGGCTGATGGCGGCCATACAGGGCGCTGAAGGGTCCACAGTATTACTTCTGGCGCACAACCCCGGCGTGGCAGAGATGGCGCACCTCCTGCCCCGTGTGGGTGCCATAGCTCATCTTGCAGCCGGAACCCCACCGGGTGCGACAATGGTGATGTCATTCGAAGTGGACGACTGGAGGGGAGTGCGCTGGCACAGCGGCGACGTACAGGCGTACATGACGCCACGGATGCTTGCCCAATAGAAAAGGGCGGGGAAATCCCCGCCCTTGAAACTTAGTGGCCCAAAATTTGGCTGAGGAAGAGCTTGGTCCTCGGGCTTTGGGGGTTGTTAAAGAACTCTTCAGGTTCGTTCTGTTCGACGATCTGGCCTTCATCCATAAAGATGACGCGGTTGGCCACCTGACGGGCAAAGCCCATCTCATGCGTTACGCAGAGCATCGTCATGCCTTCCTCAGCCAGTTCGACCATCGTGTCCAGAACCTCTTTGATCATCTCCGGATCCAAGGCTGAGGTTGGTTCGTCAAACAACATGATACGCGGACGCATACACAGGCTGCGCGCGATCGCCACGCGTTGCTGCTGACCACCAGAAAGCTGACCTGGGTACTTGTCCGCCTGATCCGGGATCTTAACCTTCTCAAGGAAATGCATCGCGATTTCTTCAGCTTCCTTCTTAGGTGTTTTTCGTACCCAGATCGGAGCAAGCGTGCAGTTTTCGAGGATCGTCAAGTGCGGGAAAAGGTTGAAGTGCTGGAAACACATCCCGACTTCGGAGCGGATCTTGTCGATGTTTTTAACGTCCGAAGACAGCACTGTACCGTCGACTTCGATCCGGCCTTTCTGATGCTCTTCCAAGGCATTGATACAGCGGATCAGAGTTGACTTCCCCGAGCCCGACGGTCCGGCAATAACGATACGTTCACCACGGTAAACGGTCAGGTCAATATCCCGCAGTACGTGAAAAGTACCGTACCACTTGTTCATGTTCTCGATGCTGATCGCGACCTCGTTCGAGACTTTCAGCGCTTGTGCTTGTTCAGCCATAATAACAGCCTTTCCTTAATGGTGGTCGGTCTGGAGTTGACGTTCCAGCCATTGTGAATATTGCGAGATGCCGTAGCAGACGACGAAGAAGAGCAAGGCGGCAAAGCCCCACAGTTCCCAGTAGACGCCGTTCCAGTCAGTCGACGCTAGGATCGGCCCGCGGATCATCCCAACCAGGTCGAACATCGAAATAATCGACACCAGCGTAGTATCCTTGAACAGCCCGACGGCCACGTTAACGATCCCTGGGATCGAGATTTTCAAGGCTTGGGGCAAAATAATCAGGCGCATGGCCTGCGCATAATCTAGGCCCAAGCTGTCTGCAGCCTCGTATTGACCACGTGGCAAGGCTGCCAACCCACCCCGGATCACCTCGGCGATATAGGCCGACGCGAACATGGTGATCATGATGATAACACGCAGGATCAGGTCGAAGTTTGTGCCCGGCGGCAGGAAGTAAGCCAGGACCACGTTGGCAACAAAAAGCAACGTAATCAGAGGCACCCCTCGGATAAACTCAATGAAAACAACGCAGATCAGTTTGATGATCGGCAAGCTCGATTGACGACCCAGTGCAAGCAGAATGCCCATCGGCAAGGACAAAGACACACAGATCACGCCCAAGATCATGTTGAGCATAAAGCCCCCCATATTCCGCGAGGCGACCGGTTCCAGCGCGAGTACGCCGGATAGGCTTGGCGTAATGAAGCCAAGGACAAACCACGTCACGACGCCCGCGATGAGACCCGCAAAAAGGCCGCCTGCAAAGCTTGTCTTAACGATTCTGCTGTAGACCACATAGCCGACCACTACGGCCAGCAACGCCGACAATGGCACCAAAAGGGAACCGCCCCAGATCAACCAAAAGGCGATGAAAGGATAGATGACGGTAAAAAGGATGAGCCCACGTGGCAGATTGCTAAACAGCACCGGTGACACGGCGACGAACAGTAGTACGAATGCCAATGTCGGGCGCCAGTAGCCGTCCTGTGGATAGGCGATACCAAACAACAGTTGGTTCCAGCGTTCTGTCAGCACCGAGAAACAGCCAGCTTGGACGCCGTCCAATACTTCGCGACACTCGCGAATGTTGGATGTCGTCCAAACCCCGCCCAGCAACCAAGGAAGAAAGCCGGAAAGAATCAGATAGATAACGTAAAGCGCTGCGAGCGTGAGAATGGTGTAAGGGATCGACGAAAACAGGCTTTCGCGGACCCATTTTACAGGCCCCTGCGCGGTTGGCGGGGGCGCGTGCTGTGGCAACATGGTGTCCCGCACATAAGGGACGGAGGCGGCGTGTGTATCTGACATCTTACCGCTCCTTCAAGCTGACAGAGTTGTTGTAGACGTTCATGATCGCAGAGATCGATAGCGAGATCGTAAGATAGAACAGCATCAGCAAAAGCACGCATTCGATCGCGCGGCCGGTCTGGTTCAATGTGATCCCCCCCAGTGTCGCAGTGATATCGGCATACCCTACGGCAATCGCGAGC
This sequence comes from Sulfitobacter sp. UBA4523, assembly GCF_002388305.1. NCBI lineage: Bacteria > Pseudomonadati > Pseudomonadota > Alphaproteobacteria > Rhodobacterales > Roseobacteraceae > Sulfitobacter > Sulfitobacter sp. UBA4523. The sequence goes on along the minus strand of NZ_DGMH01000074.1, from coordinate 9,911 downwards.
GACGAGTTCTTCGTGATGTTTAGGTATTGCGAAATCAGCGGCGGAATGATCACACGCAACGCCTGCGGCAGAACCACAAGGTTCATGACCCGCTTCGGGCGCAAGCCCAGCGACGATGCAGCTTCGGTCTGCCCTTTTGAGATCGCCTGAATACCTGCACGCACGTTTTCGGCGATGAAGGCACCGGTGTATACGGACAAAGCCAACCACAAAGCGATCAGCGGCGCGCCGATCTGCAGACCACCACGGAAGTTAAAGCCCTTAAGCTCGGGGTAATCCAATGCGATGGGGCTGCCCATGATGAAGAACATCACAATCGTCGGCACCAGCAAGATCGCGACAGTGGGCCATCCCATAGGCAGCAGCTTGCCCGTACGGAACAGAAGGCTAACCGCATACCGGCGATAGATAATCGCGGCGATGATCGACAGCACAAAGGTCGCAACCACGATCATAGACCCCGGGCCCCAAACCGGTGCGGGAATGTAGATGCCGCGGTTGGTGAAGGCGAAGGCGTCGAAAAGCATGCTCGACGTGGCGTTGTCACCGCGGAACTTGTTGGGCGCGGGCAATACGGCCGTCATCAAGGTGTAGATCATCAGGATCCAGATCAGCACCGGAATATTCCGGAAAATCTCGACGTAGACCGACATCAGTTTGGACACGAGCCAGTTCTTGGACAGGCGTGCCACACCGGCGATCACACCCAGAATTGTCGCAGTGACACAGGCCAGAAACGCAACAAGAAGCGTGTTAATGATACCGACCATTGCGGCACGCAGGTTCGATGACTGGCTGTTATAATCGATTAAGGATTGGTTGATATCGTAGCCGGCTGGCACGTTCAAAAACCCGTAAGAGATGTTCAATCCGGCCTCTGCCAGATTTCGTACCAGGTTAATGCCCAGAAACGACATCAATGCGATAAGCAGTATCAGCGCGATAAACTGGAAGGTGTAGGATCTATAGCGGGTGTCGTTAAGCAACATCGACAGCCGGAACGAGCCCTGTTGAGGGTCGGACATTGTCGTCATCAGATTTTCCCTGTGTGCCGGACCTGTTTTTCACGCACCATTCGGTGTCGCGGGCCGGGTTTTATTTTTGCGTCGTATAGGCGCAAAGGGCGCGGAATTGCTCCGCGCCCCTCGACGGATGTGTTTAGCGGAAAGGAGGCGCGTACATCAGGCCGCCGTCTGTCCACTGAGCGTTCAGGCCACGGGCCAGACCGATTGGTGTTTCTTCGCCGATGTTCTTGGCAAAGATTTCGCCGTAGTTACCTTGCGACGCGATAGCTTTCTTCGCCCAGTCAGCTTCCAGACCCAGCATTTCACCCAAAGTACCTTCGGTGCCAAGCAGACGGGCAACTTCTGGGTTTGTGGTGTTTGTTGTCATCTCTTCGACGTTTGCCGATGTGACACCCAGCTCTTCAGCTGCGATCAGAGCGTAGAGAACCCAGCGGGTTACATCGCCCCAGTCGTTGTCGCCATGGCGAACAAGCGGGCCCAGAGGCTCTTTGGAGATGATTTCGGGCAGGATGATGTGCTCACCTGGGTTTTCAAAGGTCGCACGTGTCGCGGCCAGACCGGATGCGTCGGTAGTATAGGTGTCGCACGCACCGGCCAGATACTGCTGTTGGCCTTCGGCGTTTGTTTCAACAGGAACGGGCTCGTAGCTGATGTTGTTGTTGCGGAAGAAATCCGCGAGGTTCAGCTCGGTCGTGGTACCGGTTTGGATGCAGACAGTCGCGCCATCCAGATCCTTGGCAGAGGAAACGCCAAGCTCTTTCGGAACCATGAAGCCCTGACCGTCATAGTAGTTCACGCCGATGAAGTCGAACTTGAGGTCGACATCGCGGCTGAAGGTCCATGTGGTGTTACGTGCAAGGAAATCGATCTCGCCCGAAGCCAGCGCGGTGAAGCGTGTTTTGCCGGTTGTGGGGATGAATTCGACAGCTGCGGGGTCGCCCAGTACAGCAGCGGCAACGGCGCGGCATACCGCCACGTCAAAGCCTTCCCATTCACCATTGGCGTTGGGGGCCGCAAAGCCTGCCAGACCGGTGGTAACGCCGCAGTTCAGCTTGCCGCGCGCTTTGACATCGTCAAGCGTGGACGCAGCAGCTGCGCCAGCCGCAAGGCCGGCTACTGTTAGCGCACCAAAAAATACGGATTTGTTCATTTTAACCTCTTCCTGATTTTCCGCCACGTTTTAGGGCGGTTCACCCGGCACCTTTTCGGACCGGAGATGTTTTGGCGGGGTTATCCCCGTCAGTGGAAGGGAGTTTGGGCGAATTTACGCCGGAACGTCAAGTCAGTGTGCTTAAAAAATGCCCTCAATCCTATGTATTGGGGTCACCGTGAAACCTATTCGGGCACGCTCAGGTCAAACATCAACTTAGCGTGTAAGAAACTAGTCTTTTTCACTGCGGCCAAGGCGTCTGCCTCGTCATCATTGCCCCACTGCTCGGCCTGCCAAATCTCGTCCAGACGCGAGATTTCCCAAATCGATTCCGCTTCCCTCGCGTCAAGCGCCGCCGCAAAGCCCAAGATTAGTGAGCCAGACAGGCTCACAAGGTCGTGGAAGGCAGCGAGTTGAAAGTTGCTTAACGCATGGGTGCGCGCCGACAAGCGTGCGACATCCGCAGGTGACTGGGGTTCGTGCATGATCCCCACCCGGGTCTGCAAGCTCACGCCCAAGGCCTCGCGGGCCCACTCCAGCATGGGGTTCCATTGTTCGGCTTGCCGCGCGACCAGCTCAGCCGGGCTATCCGCGCGATAGCACAGCAGATCACAGTCGCCGTAGGCCGCCAACATATCCGCAACCTCGGCATGTTGCAGCGCAACCTTGTCGATCGCTGCATTGGCGGTTTTGGTGGCGGGCATGGTGTCGGGGTTGATCACCCCGTCCTGTGCCTGCCACTCAGCAGCGATTTTCTGCGCCATAGCGCGGGTTGGCACCACCAGCGCACGTTTGGCCGGCGTCTTGATCCCGCGCCCGTCAAGCTCGACAGTATAGCCACCCTCCGCCTCGACAACGGCCGCATCTTTCCAGAAACGTTTCGCTTTCCAATCGCTCACCCCCAATCCTCCTCGAACGGGTCAGCAGGCACGTCGGAGGGTGCCCACTGGAACGTGTCCCAGGTGCGCGCCATGTGGTCCGGCAGCGGGGCCGTGAGGTTCAGTCGCGCCTTGGTGACGGGATGCTCCAGCGTCAGAGATCGCGCATGCAGGTGCAGCTTCTTCGAGATATCGCCCCCCAGTTGCGCACCCCATCCGTCGCCCATGTTCTCCTGACCTGAACCGCCATATTTACCATCTCCGACAATGGGATGCCCGATTTCAGCCATATGCGCACGTAGCTGGTGCGTCCGGCCCGTCACAGGGATCAGCGCCATCCAGCAGGTCCGCTTACCGGCCTGTGCAAGGGTCGCATAATCGGTGGTCGCGCGCTTTGCGCCTTCGGTTGTTTCCATGTCTTTCGGGTGGACGCAGTACATCTTTTCGCCCTCGCCACGGGCGCCGTGACCGAAGGCTTTGACCAGCCCGAATTTGATCGTCCCGTTGCGCGGATGCGGGACGCCCGCGACCGCAGCCCAGTAGATCTTGCGGGTTTCACGATGGCGGAACGACGCTGTCAGCGCGGCGGCAATCGACCGTGTCCGCGCCATGATCAGCACGCCAGAGGTGTCTTTATCCAAGCGGTGCACAAGGCGCGGCTTTTCATCAAGCTCGAACATCAAAGCATCGGCAAGCGCGTCGACATGGCGGTCCGATTGACCAGACCCGCCCTGCACCGGCAGCCCCGGCGGTTTGTTCAGCGCGATGATGTGATCGTCGCGATAGATCACACAGGACCGGATAAACTTGGTATCCGCCTCTGATATCCGCGTGCGCTTGGGCGGCGGCGGAGCCTTTTCATCAGGCAGCGGCGGGATACGCACGGTCTGCCCGACCTCAAGCCGAGTAGAGGCTTTGACCCGCCCCCCATCAACACGGATGTCACCTTTCCGGCACATCTTTTCGATCAGCCCTTGGCCAATCAGCGGAAAGGTCCGTTTGAACCAACGGTCCAACCGCTGATCCCCGTCGCCTTCTTCTACGACCAGATGTTGAACCCGGCTCATGCAAATACCCCTCTGGCCACGAAAAGGCCCAGCATTAATCCTAGCACCGATAGCCCGACGGACAGTGCCACATATATCCCTGCCGCCCCGATCTGGCCGCGCTCCATCAACGTGACCGTCTCGAGCGAGAAGGACGAGAACGTTGTAAAGCCGCCAAGCACGCCGGTCATCACAAACGGGCTGATCTGCGTCAGCCCTTTTTGTGCGGCACACACCACAAAGAGGCCCATCAAGAACGACCCGATGATGTTGACCGTCAACACCGCGATCGGAAAATCCGACAGCCCGACCAGCCGCGTCACGGCGACACCAAACAGATACCGCAAGGAGGCACCGATCGCGCCGCCCATAGCGACAAGGGACAGGGTTGAAATCATCTGCGGTCTCTCACGGTTCACGCCCCGAATGTCAAGTTTTCCGCGTTGCCCGCAGCTTTTCGAAATAATCGACGCGTTTTTTCAGGTCACGTTCAAAGCCTCGTTCGACAGGTTGATAGAATTGCGGTCGCTCCATCCCGTCGGGAAAGTAGTTCTGGCCGGAAAACCCGTCTTCGGCATCATGGTCATAGGCATACCCCGCGCCGTAGCCCTGTTCCTTCATCATCTTGGTGGGCGCGTTCATGATGTGCTTGGGCGGCGGAGAGGAGCCGGTTTGCTTGGCCGCACGCCGCGCAGCCTTATAGGCCACGTAGGCCGCGTTCGACTTGGGGGCCAGCGCGAGATAGGTCAACGCCTGCGCAATCGCCAGCTCCCCTTCGGGCGAGCCGAGCCGCTCGTAGGTCTCCCACGATTGCAGGCAAACAGACTGCGCCTGCGGATCGGCAAGCCCGATATCCTCGACCGCCATGCGCGTGATCCGGCGCATCAGATACCGCGGGTCTTCGCCTCCCTCCAGCATCCGCGCCAACCAGTACAGCGCCGCGTCAGGGTCAGAGCCGCGCACGGATTTATGCAGCGCTGAGATGAGGTTATAATGCGCGTCCCCCCCTTTGTCGTATTGCGCCGCGCGCCGCATCAACCGCGCCGACAGGGCCTTGCCGTCCAGCTTGCCCTCGACCTTCCAGGCAGCGACTTGCTCTATCAAGTTGAGCAACGCACGCCCGTCGCCATCGGCCATCTCAAGCAGGTTTTCACGCGCAGGCCCGTCCAGTGGCAAGCCACGACCCAGTTCCTTTTCGGCCCTTTGGGCCAGCCGTTCCAGATCAGAAAGCGGCAAGCGTTCCAACACCAGAACCTGCGACCGGCTCAGCACAGCGGCGTTCAGCTCGAACGATGGATTCTCGGTCGTGGCCCCGACCAGCAGGATCGTTCCATCCTCCATGTGAGGCAGGAAGCCGTCCTGCTGCGCCTTGTTAAAGCGGTGGATCTCGTCGACGAACAGCAGTGTCCCCTGCCCGTTCTGTCGCCGGATTTTCGCCGCATCAAAGACCTTGCGCAGCTCAGGCACACCGCTGAAAATCGCGCTGATCTGCACGAAATGCAGGTCCGTCTCATCCGCCAGCAGTCGCGCGATCGTCGTTTTGCCAACGCCGGGCGGGCCCCAGAAAATCAGCGACCCCAGCGACCCCGACTGCAGCATGACCGTCAGCGGCGCGTCCGGCCCCAGCACCTGTGACTGACCGATGACCTCGCCCAAGCTTCGCGGGCGCAGCCGGTCCGCCAACGGGCGGTGCCCGCTTTCCACAGCCGGTGCGTCCGATCCAAATAGGTCCGCCATCGCGCTAGACCCGGAATTGCAGCGACAGACGTTGAACGCCACGCTGCACCACCATCGACACCTGCCGGCTGCCCGCCATCTGGTCGCTGACATCCGACGGTGTTTGCACCTCGGCCCCGTTCACGGCCAGGATCACATCCCCCTGCCGCAACCCCACGCGCGCACCATAGGGCCCGGTATCCATCACCGCCACGCCCGCGACCTCAAGCGGGAGGTTCAATTCAGCCATCACAGCAGGATTGATCCGCGCCAACGCCAACCCCGGTAGCAAGCTGCTGTCATCCAGCGTCAGCGCGGCACGCGATGGCTCTTCCGGTGCGGCGATCAGGGCGACCTCAACCTCTTCCACCTTGCCATCGCGCAGCCGCGTGATCCGCGCTTGTGCGCCCATCCCGGCCACGCTCATGCGGTAGATCATCTCGGCGGGTGTATGTACCTCTTGCCCATCGACCGCCGTGATCACATCGCCGACTGCAACACCGGCCTTCAGAAACGGGCTGGCAGGATGCATCCCCGACACGATGATCCCACCAGGCCGGTCCAGCCCCAGCGGGCCCGCCATATCCGCGTCCACCGGCTGGCCGCTCATCCCCGCCCAAGGTCGGGTAAATTCAACGGCCCCGTCGCGCGCCTGCGCCATGAACGCCGCGATCAAATTGGCAGGTATCGCAAAGCCAATCCCGTTTGAACCGCCAGAGCGTGTCAAGATCGAGGTGTTGATCCCGATCAACCGCCCCTCTACATCGATCAACGCACCGCCAGAGTTGCCCGGGTTGATCGGTGCATCCGTTTGGATGAAGTATCCCTGCCCGCCACCGTTCATCCCGCCAGACCGCGCAAGCCCTGACACGATCCCGCTGCTCACCGTTTGCCCGACCCCAAAGGGGTTGCCGATGGCCAGCGTCAACTCTCCGACCTCGACGGTATCGCTATCGCGCAACGACAAAGGGGTTAGCCCGTCTACGTCATCGATTTTCAGGATAGCCAGATCGCTCTCTGCATCGCTCAGCAGCACGCGGGCGGAAAACTCGCGACGGTCCGACAGGACGATCCGAATGTCCGTCGACATCCCGACCACATGATAATTCGACACCACGATCCCGTCCTCCGACAGAATCACGCCGGACCCGAGCGAGTTCTGAACCCGTGGGCGGCCGGCGTCTGGCCGTCGGAAGAAACGTTCGAAGAATGGATCAGCCTGCAGCGGCGTGCGGCTTTGTTCGACGATGGTGCGGGCGTAGATGTTCACCACGGCGGGCGCGGCCTCGCGGACCAGCGGCGCAAAGCTCAACTGGATCTGCGCGGCAGAGCTTGGCACCGTTTGCGCAGCGGCAGGGAAAGACAGAACGGTCAGCAGGATCAGAAGTATTCTCATGCCCCCAGATATGCGCAGCCACAGGCCCTTGCGCAACACCCGAGTTCCAAATGGATTTAAATCCTCGCCGAAGGCATAAAGGCAAAAAGCCCCTGCGTTGGCAGGGGCTTTCAGAATTCTTAACAAAATCAGGTCGCTTTAGTCTTCGGCAACCTCATAGGCCGCGACGCGCGCCTTGTCATTTGCACCCTTCGCGTCGCGGTCGCGATCTACGAATTCGATGATGGCCATAGGTGCCATGTCGCCATAACGGAAGCCCGCTTTCAGAACGCGGACATAGCCACCCTGACGGTCTTTGTAGCGTGGGCCCAGGATGTCGAACAGTTTCGCGACATACTGGTCTTGCTTCAGTTTGCTTGCAGCCTGACGACGCGCGTGCAGGTCGCCGCGCTTTGCCAATGTGATCATCTTTTCGATGATTGGCTTCAATTCTTTGGCTTTTGGCAATGTTGTTTTGATTTGCTCATGTTCGATGAGCGAGCCTGCCATGTTCGAGAACAACGCCTTGCGGTGCTCATGTGTACGGTTCAGGCGGCGGTAACCACGTGCGTGACGCATTTTCTAGTCTCCAATTTAATGCCCTCTACGGGCGGTTTTACTTTGTCTGGTTGGCGTGCGTAGCGCCAACTCTCCTTGGGGCCGATGCCCGGTCGTATTGTCGGGCGGGGAAGCCCCACCCGACAAATCTCTTAGAACGAATCCTCGAACTTTTTCGCGAGGTCTTCGATGTTGTCTGGTGGCCAGTCCTCGACGTCCATACCAAGGTGCAGGCCCATGCCCGACAGCACTTCCTTGATCTCGTTCAAGGACTTGCGGCCAAAGTTCGGCGTGCGCAGCATTTCGGCTTCGGTCTTCTGGATCAGATCACCGATGTAGACGATGTTGTCGTTCTTCAGGCAGTTTGCCGAACGGACGGACAGTTCCAGCTCGTCCACTTTCTTCAGCAGCAGCGGGTTGAATTCCAGACCGTCGTCGTCGTCCTGACGCGATGCGGATTCGGGTTCGTCGAAGTTGACGAAGATGCCCAGCTGATCCTGCAGAATACGCGCAGCAAAGGCCACGGCATCGTCAGGAGAGATGGAGCCGTCTGTTTCGACTTTCATCGTCAGCTTGTCATAATCCAGCACCTGACCTTCACGGGTCGGCTGCACGTCATAGGACACTTTCTTGACCGGCGAATAGATCGCGTCGATCGGGATAAGACCGATAGGCGCATCTTCTGGCTTGTTCTTGTCTGCCGCCACATAGCCCTTGCCGGTGTTGACCGTCAGTTCCATGTAAACGTCAGCGTTGTCATCCAGGTGGCAGATCACGTGATCGCGGTTCAGAATTTCGATACCAGCGCTTTCGGAGATGTCACCAGCTGTGACAACACCCGGCCCCTTGGCAGAGATCGACAGGCGCTTGGGCCCTTCGACTTCCATGCGCAGGGAAACGCCTTTGAGGTTCAGAACGATGTCGGTGACATCTTCGCGAACACCCGCAACGCTCGAAAATTCGTGCAAAACATTATCAATTTGTACAGATGTGATGGCGGCACCTTGCAGCGACGACATCAGAACGCGGCGCAGCGCGTTGCCCATTGTCAAACCAAAGCCACGCTCGAGCGGCTCGGCGATGACAGTAGCCTGACGTGCAGGGTCATTGCCCGGCTTGACGTCCAGCTGCTGTGGCTTGATCAATTCAGCCCAATTTTTGTGGATCATACGTCCCTCCATTCCTGTTCTGCGCCCCATGTCCAAATGGCGAAGAACTCCCGAGGTTTCAACAAAGCAGTAAGAGGCCGTGCGCAAAGGCGCGGCCCCTTTTGTAACTTACACTCTTAGACGCGGCGGCGTTTCGGAGGGCGGCAGCCGTTGTGCGCCATTGGGGTCACGTCACGGATCGATGTGATGTTGAACCCGGCAGCTGCCAGCGCGCGCAGGGCGCTTTCACGGCCGGAGCCGGGGCCTTGCACTTCGACTTCCAGCGTTTTCACGCCGTGGTCCTGGGCTTTTTTACCTGCATCTTCAGCAGCCATCTGAGCCGCGTAAGGTGTCGATTTACGCGACCCTTTAAAGCCCATGGTACCTGCGGAGGACCAGGAAATTGCGTTACCCTGAACGTCAGAGATCAGGATCTTTGTGTTGTTGAAGCTGGAGTTAACATGCGCCACACCTGCGGCGATGTTCTTGGAAACCTTACGCTTCGTCTTTGTCTTTTCGCGTGCCATTGATCAGACCCTCCCTTACTTCTTCTTACCGGCAATGGCCTTTGCAGGGCCTTTGCGCGTACGAGCGTTGGTGTGGGTACGCTGACCACGAACCGGCAGGTTACGACGGTGGCGCAGGCCACGGTAGCAACCAAGGTCCATCAGACGCTTGATGTTCATC
>NZ_DGMH01000074.1:0-217 GCF_002388305.1 Sulfitobacter sp. UBA4523 | reverse complement strand
GACGCTTGATGTTCATCTGCGTGTCGCGACGCAGGTCACCTTCGACGGTGTAGTTTTCGTCGATATACTCACGGATTTTCAGGATTTCAGCATCCGAAAGTTCGTTGATACGACGTGTGGAATCGATGCCAACAGCTTCGCAGATTGCAGCTGCCGAGGAGTTACCGATACCGGTGATATATGTGAGGGCGATTGGAACCCGCTTTGCAGTCGGGAT